>JAZSMV010000087.1:0-13175 GCA_045536065.1 Eubacteriales bacterium
CCAACTCCTTGGCTCACAGAACGACATGGCTACGATCCGACTTAAACGTTTGCTCTGGGGTTGTCCCAAGAACGGAATACTGCCTTAACAGCGCCGATGAGCTGCTCCTTAGGATCGGAGGGGAAGTCCTGACCGATCTTAGCCTTGTACTCAGCCTTGAACTGATTAGCAAGCTCCTTAAGATCCTCAGCGGTAAGCTCAACGTCAAGCTTAACGCCCTTTTCTTCCTTCATCTTGTCGATAAGCTCCTCGAAGTACTTCTTGCCGACTTCCATAACAACGTCGGAGTACATCTGGATAAATCTTCTGTAGCAGTCGTAAGCCCAACGGGGATTGCCGGACTTCTTAGCCATAACCTCAACAACCTCTTCGTTAAGACCGAGGTTAAGGATGGTGTCCATCATACCGGGCATGGATGCACGTGCGCCGGAACGAACGGAAACGAGAAGGGGATTTTCAAGGTCACCGAACTTCTTGCCGGTAACGCCTTCCATCTTAACAATGTATTCCATGATTTCAGCCATGATTGTCTCATTGATCTGACGCCCGTCCTCATAGTACTGAGTGCAGGCTTCCGTAAAGATAGTGAAGCGCTGGGGAACAGGAGGACCGAAGTTGGTCATCTCTGCGAGGTTAGCGCCCTTACCACCAAGGATCTCACGCATGTTAGCGTTACCCTCGGAGAAGAGATAGCAATACTTCTTTGCCATTTTAAGTTTCCTCCATAAATATAATGTATTTTTTGATAAGCAAATTCAATGTATGGTAGCTGTAAGGCGGTCGAATACACGCACCTCCACCATAACCGCTATATTATAACACATTTATTTTAAAATTTCTATATTTAAAATAAAAAACTGTTAAAAAATTCGAAAAATTAACAAATTGTTCACATTTGCAGAGGAATATCCACTGAAAAAAAGGCAAAATCAAAATACTATTGACTTTTATCTACCGTCTAAGATATAATATATATATAAATGTAGAAAAAACTTTTGTGAGGACAAAAATGGAAGGCTTAAAGAAAAAATACGGTATGTTTACCGCAATCTGTATGGTCGTGGGCATAGTAATAGGCTCGGGCATATTCTTCAAGGCGCCTGAGGTGCTTGAGCACGCAGGCTACAATGCGCTATATAGCATAATCGCCTGGATAGTGTCGGGACTTATAATGGTAGTGATCGCCACCACCTTTGCCGTTATGGCGACCAGGTACGAGAAGGTGGGCGGAGCAGTTGACTACGCTGAGGCTATGTGCGGCAGAAATTACGCATATTTCGTCGGCTGGTTTATGTCGCTCATATACTATCCCGCCATGACCGCCGTGCTTGCCTGGGTCAGCGCAAGATACACCCTCGCCGCAGTGGTGGGCAGTGATGCAATGATCTTCTCTGCCGAGTGTATGACGCTGGCGCTCTTTTATCTGATCCTTGCCTACTTCGTCAACACCATAGCGCCGAAGATCGCAGGCAAGTTCCAGATCTCCTCAACTATCGTAAAGCTTGTGCCTATCGCCTTTATCGCCCTTGTGGGAACGGTGATCGGACTTGTGAACGGCAGGCTCGTCGATAACTTTGAGTATTTTGTAACCAATCCCGCAGGGGCAGGGCAGGAAACAGGACTTTTCCCTGCGATCTGCACCACTATCTTCGCCTATGAGGGCTGGATCGTGGCAACCTCGATTAACTCCGAGATCAAGAACTCGAAGAAAAATCTCCCCATCGCCCTCTGTATCGGAACTCTTATTATAATGACCGCCTACACCCTCTATAATATGGGTATTCTCGGTCTTGCGGGCATCGGCGACATCAAGACAGAGGGAACTGCCGTAGCCTTTAAATTCTTTGGCGGAGCGGTGGCGTCCATCATCAATATTCTTGTCATAATCTCCTGTCTTGGCACGCTTAATGGCCTTATGCTTGGCGGCTGCCGAGGAATATATGCCCTTTCTGCCAGAGGCGAGGGCTTCGCACCCGAAACCTTCTCCCAGGTTGACAAAAAGACCAATATGCCTCACAACTCTGCCATATTCTCGCTTCTTATGTGCGGCTTCTGGTTTGTGTACTTCATCTTTTACGCATTAGGCAAGTTCGGCGATTTCGGCTTCGACTCCTCCGAGCTGCCGATCATCACCCTTTACGCCCTCTATATTCCTATTCTCCTGTCTATGATGATAAAGGAAAAGGAGCTTAACCTATTCAAGCGCTTTGTTCTTCCTATTCTGTCGCTTATTGGCATAGGAGTAATCATCTACGCCAGCATCACAAAGCACGGCATGGGCAATATATGGTATCTGATCGTCTTTGCGATCTTTATGCTTGGCGGCTTCTTTGCGGAGCTGATTAATAAGAAAAAGAAACGCTGAATCAGGCTTCCCCCCCAGGGGAAGCTGTCGCCCCATAGGCGACTGATGAGGTGTCAATAATCAAAAAATAACAAAAATCGCAGGCAAAAAGCCTGCGATTTTTTTGTAAACCTACCGCAAAACGCCTGCCTTATAGGCAGATCATTCTACGGAATATACTCGTTGGGGTTAATGTCAATACTTGTGCCGTTGTATCTCCAGTTACCCTTTCCTTGGCAGTTGATAACACCGTCTGTGCAGGTTATGGTCGTGCCACTTCCGAGACCGTTGTCCCAGCCGTCAATTTTCTGAATCTGACGGAACTCCTCAACGGTGCCCGCATAGGTAATTGCTATCTGCTTGTTACCGTTACCGAAGATGTTATCACCGGTGATCCTCTTAAGGCTGTGGGGAAGTGCAACGGTTTTCAGCTTTGCCGCACCGGTAGAAGCACTGGCGGACAGCTCCTCAACTCCCTCTAATATTTCAATATTGACAATATCCTTTGCGTTACTACCGGATGTAAGATTCTTGACTATCAGAATAGGACAGCCGTTTATATATCCGGGTACGGTTATATCTGCTCCGGTGTTGCTGACTACGTCAAGAATGTAATAGTCGGTATCGCCGTCGGCATCGCTATCCACAGGAATTAAGTTAAATGCGCTGTTGGTTGAGGCTATTTCGTATTGCGGATATATGGTGATGTCCGCATCATTAAGCGTGTAATCCTCCCACGAGCCCACGAAGGTAAATATACCCGTATCCTCAAGCTCAGGAACAGGCGGTATTTCCTCGGGTGGAAGCGTCTTCTGTCCCTTTGTAAAGGTTGTCCAGCTAACAATGTTACCGTTCTGGTCAACAAATATTGCGGTATATACACCTACGAAAGAGGGATATAGAATGATATTCTCGGTGTTATCCGCAGGAATAACGTCCACTCTGGTTGAGCCCGCATTCATCCAATGGCTAAATATGTAGCCTGAACCCATTGTTTCATCAGCCTCTGCTGCTGCGGCTAAAGCAACCTCATTAAGTACGTTCGTTATTCCAAAGCCGGTACTTTTCATTAAGACAAGCTCTGTTCCGGGTTGCCAACGAATGGGGTTTTTATCCTTATAGTCGGGGTTATCCTTGAGCAACAGCTCGCCGTTATTAATAAAGCTTACCGTATAACCGAACTCCCACTCGGGAAATTCGATGCCAATATTCGCAAAAACGTCCTCCGGCGATCCGGTCGCATAAACCCAAGCAGCGCTTACGCCTCCGATTGTGAGGCACACTGCGAGAATTATGGATAAAACTGAAGAAATCTTCCTCATAAAATGCCTCCAATCTACCTGAATTACCTTCATAATATCATAATAGTATATAAAAGTCAATATTAAAAGGAATTATTATAGCATAATAAGAAAAAATAATGAAGATAACGAACAAATGTAAACAATTAATTGCAAAAAACATTTTCCGCATATGCCCACTACAATCAAAATCGCCGAAAAAACCACCCCCTTGCCAACCTCACTCCAAAACCCAAATAAAAACCCCCACGGTTTATCACCGTGGGGGTGGGATGTTTAGAAATTATTCGGTTGTCCAATATTCTGCGTCAGGTCGTGTTGCACCGTTGCAAGAATTACAATCGCAAGTTCCGTCATAGTCAGTAAATTTGTTTTCTTGTAAACTTGCTCCTATACCTAAGAATCCTCCACCATACTCAGCATGACTATTGGCACCAAGAGTACAGTTCTTTGCGGCATCATATGAATATGCGTGATTGTGTAATACCCAGACATAACTGGAGTTAAGTTCCCAATATTTCGTATTATCAACCTTACCGTCCACTAAGAAGAATACTCGTGAGCCATTACCCATTGCATTATCCCATTTTTCCTTCAGCATACCGGAATAATCGTCGTCGTTGTATTGGTTCATAGCGGTAGCCCAATCGTTAGGATCACCCTCGTAATAAATCGTTACCGTGTCACGCTGGGTACCCCACTGGTTCGGGTCGTCAGCCGTAAATGCCTGAGAATTAATTACCTCAACAGTAGCAGGAATTCTAATAGAATGAAGATCATCATAAGAGGAGAACGCATCAGCATTAATAGTGGTAACAGGAATACCGTTTACTTTATCGGGGATTTCTACTAATTCTTGTTCACCGGTAGTTGCGTTGTAACCACCAACCTGATAGGAATCGGTTATACCGTCACCATCCTCATCGACAGGAATAAGGTTTACGTCACCATTAAATTTATAAGAAGGGTAAATTGTTAAGTTTCCATACGCATATTTCGATGCGAGTTCACTTAATTGATAATTTACTTCGCCGCTATCTGTTACTTCACGAACCTGCCAATAGTCAAATATACAGTCTTTTACCTGATGCAGTCTGTTGTATATATCTTTGTTAGCGGCATCCAGATTAGCAACACCGGACTCATCTAAGTCTTTCATATTTCCCATAGTGCTAGCCATGGATGTAGCATCACTTGCATCATAGGATCTAATTGTTCCATTTTGAATAGTTAGAGTGATAAAACACCAATCAAGAATCTCACCGCTTAAATCAACGAAAATGGCCTGACGTACGTTAGAAAACGCTGGATATAATGTCACATTTTCTGTATTGTCAGCAGGAATGCTGTCAACTCGTGTTGAACCGGTATTAATCCAATGACTGAAGGTATAACCTTCGCCCATTTGAGTTGTTGCCGTACTTGCAGCGGTCTGCGCCTTTGAATTTGTAGTCAAATCCAAGGCAGTGCCGGTTTCCCAAGTTAAGGGATCTTCGCCTGCAAGCTCTAGTAAATCCTTTTCATTATTAATAAAAGTTACAGTATACCCAAAATCCCATTCGCCCATTGATGCAGTGAAATTTTTGATTGCATCTGCTATAGGACCTGCGGCATAAATCCACGTAGCGCTTACGCCTCCGATTGTGAGGCACACTGCGAGGATTAAGGATAAAACCGAAGAAATCTTCCTCATAGTTGCCTCCTTGCGTGTTTTTTAGAATCTATCCGTGATATAATCAAATCTCGGCTCGGTTATATTACGGATAGGGAGAATACCCTAGGATATTCTCCCCATTTATTTTATTAGAAAAAATGATACAAGAGTATCGACTTCAAAGCGCATAACGAAACATTTTATAGAAGTGTCGGTTACACGCCAATTTGACGTCAATACTTTCTATAAAATCTCCGTATAGTTGCAAAGCCTGTGTGTAGTCTGCGGTATCTATGGCTGCGTGCCTCTGCAATCTTATCATCCACAATGGGCATAACAATCATACAAGCGATAGCAAGCAACAGACAGATAAATCCTGCAGGCGACTGCATAAAGAGAACGAAGCTACCGATAAAGGGAGTTCTTCCTCCACGGTATATACCCTTAATCTGCTCGTATTTAACGGGCAGGGGGTCATTTGTTCTAACTGCGTCACCTCTTGTATAGAAGCGTCTTCCCTCGGGATGATTCTCGTTTGCTTCCTCAATGAAAACTACACGGTGAATAATAAGGTCACCGTCTAACTCATAGAGAATAACATCATAGAGCTGAATATCCTCTTCCTTAGGTGCTGCGTGCGAAACAATAACGTCGAACATCTGTATCTGGTCATCCAGACCGTTGTTTTCGAGGTATTTGTTATCCTCGAACTTATACGACATAGAATCGCTCTTGATTACCTTAAGCGAGGGCAGGGAGCCTGCAATACTTGTTTCGGATATTCCAAGGAATATCGAGAACATAACTACCACAGCAAGCACGCCACAGATAGCGGTGGAGATCACCTTTCCAAGCGTACTCTGCTGTTTTGGCATAGGCATACCTTTTCTGTCATACTCTTGAACAAGCTCCTGGTCCCAGTATCCAACGTAAATCAGTCGCATCGTCAACACGTAAATATACCAAATAAGTATTGAGAAGAAGGATGCTAAACCGACAATTACGATAATACTCACGACCAAGAGATATATTTCAAAAGGTGTCATAGAATATATCCTTGTTCAGAGTTTTTTATGCGAGAATTAATTGCTAAGTAATTAGCCGCCTATAGTGCCGTCTGCTGTAACGTTGGTAGAAACAACGATGTTAATAGTACCAGCGCTAATTGCGGTGTTGTACGTGTCATACTTGTTGGGAGTATCAATATTTACTTCTGCAAGTGTAAGATAATTTGCAAAGTTTGCTGCGGTAATGGTGTAAGTAAGAGTGCCGGTGCCTTCCCACTCGTCTGCTGCAACGGAAATGGAAGCAGTATTAACGGTAAGAACGGTCTGCTCATCAAACGCACCGAAGCCGCTTGCGCTAAGAGTGATGGTAACAGGAATGCCTGCCTTGATGTCATTGGAAGCCTCATCGTCGGGAGTGAAGCTGATTACGAAATCAGGAGAACCATCCTTAACAATGAGCTTGGGGTTGTAGGTGCCAGCGATAGGATCTACTTGATACTGAGGAGTAGATGTAATTACGAGAGAACCCATAGCGCCACCTTCTACCTTAGCGGTCATCTGAATACCGGAAACTGAGCCGGTTGCGTTAGCGATAGTACCAGTTGCATAGGTCCAAGTAGCGTATGCGCCGCCGATAGTAAGAACGAGCGCAAGTGCAATAAGTACGGATAATTTTTTCATTTTCTTTTTTCCTTTCGTTTATTAAAAAACTTGTTTCCTTTCTCTAATTATAATTCAAAAATAATTAAAAATTATGAAAGATGTTTTATTATATCATATAATATATAGGGAGTTGTTAACAAATTGTAAACAAATGCCCGAAAGTTTAATATTTTTTAAATTTTTGTATTTTTTTTTTTTTTTTTTTTTTTTGGCGTTTTTTACCAAGAAAATGCAGGATTTTTTTGGAATCCTGCATTTTAAACTATTTTTTGGTTTTTAAATAGGCTTACACTTACTCGTTTTTTTGGAAGGCGATACGCTTATCTCCGCTCTCAAGATAGATGATTCCACAGCGGCGAAAACCGTTTCTTATAAGCGCTCTTTGCATAGGGATATTTGCCTCGTGGGTGTCGATCCTGATGTTAGGGAACAGCTTAAAGCACTCCGAAAAGCAGAAGTCTATTATCCCCCGACCGTGATGCTTTACGGCAATTCTGTGAATGACCGAGTAGGGCAGATCCGACAGCCACTGACCCTCATAGATCGAGTGATAGGTGGGGTCGTCCGCCTCGCTTTCGTAGTGGAAGGTGGCAACAACCTCGCCCTCATCCTCACAGACGTAGCTTGTTCCTTTCGCAATGCCCTCACGCACGTCGATTTCATTGGGGTACTCGCCGCTCCACTGATCGGGGTTACCGCTTTCCCGCATAAACCTGCGTGCATCCTCATATATTTCCGCCGCCGCTAAAACGTCAGCCTCTGTTGCTTTTCTGATTATCATATTTTTCTCCTTAAATTTTGGCTTCCACTTGAGGGGAAGCTCCTGCGTAGCAGGTGATGAGGTGGAATAAAAATGCAGAATGTAGAATGCAGAATGCAGAATTGTATCATTCCGTAGGGGCGAGCATTGCTCGTCCGCCAGATGAGGTGTCTACCCTTGCCAAATCTAAATGCTGTAAGGCACCCACACGGAGATCCTTCGCTCCTTTGAAATAGTCTCCGAATAAACTAACTACCGCTCAGGATGACAGCGCAGTGCTGATGGATGAGGTACACCCTCCTTGCATTTTTTATCCGTTTGTGCTATAATCAAATCACCAAAACCACGGAGAACACTATGCAGACACAAAAATATTCCCGAGTTTACGTTGAGATCACCAATATCTGCAACAGAAATTGCTCCTTCTGTCCCGGTACCACCCGTAGCCCTCGCAGAATGACCGTCAAAGAGTTTGAGCATATCACCAATGCCCTGAAGGGCATTACCGACTACATATATCTTCACGTTATGGGCGAGCCGCTGACTCATCCCGACCTGCCGAAGCTGATAGAAATCGCAAATTCCAAGGGCTTCAAGTGCGCCATCACCACAAACGGCACTCTCATCCGCCGCAGAGCCGACGAGCTGATCGGCGCAGGGGTCTATAAGGTCAATCTCTCTGTCCATTCCTTCGAGCAGGGCGATGCCGACAGCTACCACGCCTATATGGACGATCTCTGCTATTTCGCCGACCGTGCCGCCGATAGCGGTGTTCTCACCGTCCTTCGCCTATGGAACAGAGGTCACGACGGCGGCAGAAACGACAGCACCCTGGAGCTTCTAAAGAAAAAGCTGCACGGCGAATGGAAATGGGGCAGCCGTGGTGCCAGAATTCGTCATAAATTGCACTTGGAGTACGGCGACCGCTTCGATTGGCCTGATATGGCTGCCGAGGATATGGGTGATTCTGTGTTCTGCTACGGCCTTGGCGACCATTTCGGCATCCTCTCTGACGGCTCGGTCATCCCTTGCTGCCTTGACCGAGAGGGAGCGATCACCCTCGGCAATATCTTCGACACACCCATCGCCGAGATCCTCTCCTCCGACCGTGCAGAGGCAATGCGCCGTGGCTTTAAGGAAAGATGCGCCACCGAGGAGCTTTGCCGCCGCTGCGGTTATGCCCGTAGATTTGGCTGATTTTGTAACGTATAGGTGACAAAATGGCGTTTTTTCACCGATTTTGCCCCAAAACTGAATATTCTTCACTTCCTCACGGTGTTTTTCTTTGAAAGGCGCTTTTCCGCCCTCGCCGTGAGGACTTTTTTAGTTAATTATACCCCTGACACACCCCTTTGTCAAGAGATTTTTGTCCTCTTATTATTATATATAATAATATGTAGATTTTTGCTTGGCGTTTTTATCGGCAAATGCGCCTTTGCACTTGACTATTTTTTTACTCTGTGGTACAATAATTCAGTAATTATCAATGAAAGGAGCAAAATAATGGCATTTGACGCTTGTATGATGCGTGCGGTGCTTTCGGAGTACAAAAGAGAGTTCCCCGAGGCAAAGATCGAAAAGGTGCTTCAGCCGAGAAACGATGAGATCGACCTTGTGATCCACCACGGCAGATCCTCCCGCCGCCTTGTGTTCAACGTGGGCCCCAATGCGCCCAGACTTCAGCTGTCCGACAGACAGAAGGAAAATCCCCTTAAGGCGCCTATGTTCTGTATGCTCCTGCGTAAGTATTTCCTCGGTGCCAGGATAGTTTCGGTAAGTCAGCCCGGCTTTGACCGAATTGCCGAATTTTCGGTGTCCTGCTATGACGAGATGGGCTTCGCTACCGAAAAAATCATCGTTTGCGAGATTATGGGCAAGTACGCAAACCTTATTGTGCTTGACTCGGATAGAAAGATCCTTGCGGCGCTTAAGGTGATCGACTTCGCCTCAAGCTCGGTCCGTCAGGTTCTTCCCGGACTTAAATATCAGATTCCCGCAATGGCGGATAAGATCATTCCGCTGAACGTAGACGAGGGGATCTTCTACAAAAAGCTCTCGGAGTTCCCGAGCGAGCGCACAGGCGAGAAGTTTATCACCTCAACCTACTCGGGCATTGCAACCCAGATCGCACGTGAGATCGTCTACCGTGCCTGCGGTCACACCGATACGGCGGTCTGCGACATCGACCCCAAGCGCTTTTATGCCGTTTTCAGCCAGTGGCAGCAGCTTCTGATAGAGGAAAACTACACTCCCACCATTGTCTTTGACGACAGCGGCAAGCCTATGGACTACTCCTATATGGACATCAGCTATCTTGGTGACAGGGTTGACAAGCGCACATACTCCAGCCTCTCGGAGATGCTGGACACCTATTTTGCCGAGAAGGATCGCCTTGAGCATATCCATCAGCGAGCCCACGACATCACCACGCTTCTTAACAATGCAGAGGCACGTACCGAGAGAAAACTGGGTATTCAGCGTCAGTCGCTTCTCGATGCCCAGCGTGGCGAGGAGTATAAGCGAAATGCCGATCTCATAACCGCAAACCTCTACCGCCTTCAGCGTGGAATGGAGAGCTTTAAGACGGTGGACTACTACGACGAGAGCTGTCCCGAGATCGAGATCAGCCTTGACCCAAGGCTCACTCCCTCCCAGAACGCACAGAAGATGTATAAGCTCTACAACAAGTGCAAGACCGCCAAAGCCGTTCTTGCCGAGCAGATAAAGATATGGGAGGGCGAGCTTCGCTATCTTGAGAGCGTCCGTCAGTTCCTCTCCCGAGCCGAGTGCGAGCAGGACGTTATTGAGATCCGTGACGAGCTTTACCGCTCGGGCTATGCCTCAAGGCTTCGTGGCTACGTACCGCCCAAGAAGATCACCTCGACGCCTCACCGCCTTGTGACAAGCGGCGGATATGAGCTGCTGGTGGGCAGGAACAATCTGCAGAACGATAATCTGACCTTTAAGCTGGCAGGGAAGGGTGATCTGTGGTTTCACACCAAGGACATCCCCGGCTCTCACGTGATTTTGCTCTGCGACGGCGAGGAGCCGAGCGAGCAGGACTACACTGAGGCGGCATCTGTTGCGGCAAAATACTCCAAGGCAACAGGCGACCTTGTAGCCGTTGACTACACCAGGGTAAAGAATATAAAAAAGCCCCAGGGCGCAAAGCCGGGCTTCGTTATCTATAAGACGAATTACACAGCCTTTGTCCGTCCCGCAACCGACGAGCAGCTTGAGGCTATGAAGAAAAAGACAAAGTGAAGAAAATATGGTAGATTTAACAGGATTACACAAGCATTTTATACTCGAACATCTTGGCGAAGGCGACGCCTGCGTTGATTTCACTATGGGCAACGGCGGTGATACTCTTTTTCTCTCCAAAACCGTTGGCGAGAGCGGAAAGGTTTATGCCTTCGACATTCAGGAGGAGGCGCTTATCCCAACGAGAGCTCACCTTGAGGCAAACGGCGCTCCCCAAAACTATGAGCTTATCTGCGCCTCTCACCACAGGGTGAAGGAGTTCGTGGAGGGGCCCATCAAGGCGGGAATGTTCAATCTCGGCTATCTGCCCAGAAGCGGCAAAAAGTCGGTTACCACCATGCGTGAAACAACTATGCCTGCAGTTGAGGCGGCAATAGATCTGCTCGCTCCGGACGGTGCGCTTATCGTAGCCATTTACCCCGGTCACGAGGAGGGAGCGCTTGAGGGCGATATGCTCCGTGAGTATTTTAAAACGCTCTCAAAATATCGCATCTGCGCCTCGGAATTTCACATTTTAAACTCGCCAACCTCACCCTATTTTTATCTTATCGAAAAGAGCCCGAGGGCAAAGGATTAACATAAAAACAAGGCATTTTGCAAACCAAACTTTGCAAAATGCCTTGTTTCTACTCATTTATCCAGCCGATAAGCTTGAGCCAATGCTCGAGATCGTTGATCCATCTTTGCACGTAAACCTCGGTTTCTCTGCCGTAAAGTCCGTTAGCAAGACCAAGTCCGTGACCGCCCACAGGGTAGATGTGCATTTCTACGGGAACGCCAAGCTCCGACAGCCTTGCGGCATATCTGTAAGTACCCTTAACGTCAACCGATGGGTCGCTTGAGGTGTGCCAGATGAACGTAGGCGGCGTGTAATCCCTCGCCATAGCCGTAGGGGAGAGGAGCTCCGCCTTTTCCAGATCACCCGAGAGCAGATTTTCGTAAGACCCTCTGTGCGATTCAATATCTGTGACAGGGTAGCAGAGTATCTGTGCGTTGGGGCGCATATAGGGGTCGAAATGACCGCAGGTAGCTGCCAGGTGACCGCCTGCCGAGGAGCCCATAACGGCGATCTTTTCGGGGTTTATCTTATACTGCTCGGCTTTTTCTCTCACAATTCTCATAGCCCTGATGGCGTCGGTAGCAGGCAGATGAGGCATTGAGGGCATAACCCTGTAATCAACCACAAATGCCGCAATTCCCATCTCGTTAAGCTTCAGTGCGTAGGGCTCTGCCTCGTGAGGCGCACGTCTTGCGTAAGCACCGCCCGTGAATATTATAACCGCACCGTCGCCACGGCGAACCTCGGGCAGATAGCTGTGCAGCATAGGAATATCGTCACCGAAAAGCTCGTCGGGGCAGGTCTCACTGTCCCAAAGTCGCTCGCTTGTTTTCATAAGGACACCTCCAGAATTTCTACATAAATTTTAGCACAAACTCAGCTCTATTGCAAGTATATTTGTGAACAAATTGTAAACTTTTATATTTTTTTCTAAACCTCTTGATATTTAATAAATTATATGATAATATATAACAGCTGTCGAAATGACAGACAAAAAATTATATCTCACACAGCGAGTAGGTTTACTGCCGGTGCTCTTTTGAGTCGCAGTATTATGTCGCTGTGGCGGAAAAAACCAAGGAGGAACATAAAATGTTCGAAATCACAATCAAGCAGTTGCTTGAAGCAGGCGTTCACTTCGGTCACCCTACCAAGAAGTGGAATCCCAAGATGGCAGAGTACATCTTCACCCAGAGAAACGGTATTCACATCGTTGACCTTCAGAAGACCGTTAAGAAGTTTGAGGAGGCTTACAACTACGTTTCCGAGATCGCACAGGCTGGCGGTACTGTTCTTTTCGTTGGTACCAAGAAGCAGGCTGCTGAGACCATCAAGGAAGAGGCTCAGAGATGCGGTCAGTACTACGTAAACGTTCGTTGGCCCGGCGGTATGCTTACCAACTTCAAGACCATTCGCCGTTCTATCAAGAGACTTAAGGATCTTGAGAAGATGCAGGCAGACGGTACCTTCGACCTTCTTCCTAAGAAGGAAGTTGCTAAGAAGCTTAAGGAGATCGAGGATCTTGAGAAGTCCTACGGCGGTATCAAGGATATGGAGACCCTTCCTTCCTGCGTATTCATCGTAGATACTCGCAAGGAGCGTAACGCAGTTCTCGAGGCTAAG
>JAZSMV010000077.1:0-6454 GCA_045536065.1 Eubacteriales bacterium
TGGTTTCAAGTGTTGTCTTCCTAAGCCCGCTTGGCCTTCCGACTTTGCTCTTTGATTCCGAGGACAGCTCACCTGAAGAGAACCAGGAGGATCAGATAGACTTCGAGGCATTTATGGCCGAATATCGCTCTCTTATCGGTAAGAATCTCGCCGAGGCGGCAGAGATGACCGAGATAGAGCCTGAGGAGGAGCCTGTATCCGAGGAGGAGCAAAAGAAAGAATACGAGGAGGAATATCTTCGTAAAGCTCCAAAGAAGCAGCAGCCTAAGAAGAAGGCAAAAAAGAAAGAGCCTAAGAATGAGCCCGAGAAAATGTCCGAGTGGGATGAGGATATTACCCTTGCCCCCGAAGAGTACGAGGAGCTTTTAGACGAGAACAAGATCATGATGGATGAACCCGTGACCGAGGCTACGCCCGACTTTAATCTCGGTGAAAGTCTGATCGACGATAGCTTCCAGCTATCAATGAGCTTTGGTGATAATGACTTCACTAAGCCGGAGACGACTATACCTGAGGACGAGGACAAGCAGGCAGAATACGATCCCGAAAAGCCCAGAAAGATCGACTGGGTATTCGATCTTGCCGAGATGTTCGTCTTTGTATTAGCTGTGGTAATGATCCTTACCTCCTTTGTTTTCAAGAGCTCAAAGGTCGAAGGTGATTCTATGAAAAACACTCTTGAGGACGGTGACAGACTGTTTATATCCGACATGTTCTACACCCCCGAGAGAGGCGATATCGTAGTTTTCGAGGACTATTCCACCGCACTTAAGAAGACGGTTATCAAGCGTGTCATCGGTCTTCCCGGCGAGACCGTTGAGGTTAAAATAAACGACGACGGAAAGAGCGTTACCGTTTACATTGACGGCAATCCTCTTGAGGAGGATTACGCCTATTATGCAAGCACGGGACATCTTGACGCCTGCGGACCTATCACTCTTGGCGAAAACGAGGTTTTCGTTATGGGTGATAACAGACTTAATTCCACAGACTCCTGCGATCCCGGAATGGGTCCTATCAGAATCGACTGTATTCTCGGTAAGGTTCTCTTCAGATTCTTCCCCTTCGATAAATTCGGAGCCGTGGACTAAACATAATTCAAGCCAAAAAGGAAAATAAAATGGCAACTAATCCGATACAGTGGTTCCCCGGGCATATGGCCAAGACCAAGCGCATGATGCGTGAGTGCCTGTCCGAGGTGGACATTATTATAGAGCTTCTGGATGCGAGAATTCCCTACAGCTCAAAAAATCCCGAAATAGATTCATTAATAAACGGGAAGCCCAAGGTTACCGTTTTTACAAAATCCACCCTTGCAGATCCTAACAAGACTCAGAGATGGGTGGATGCCTATGCGAAGCGTGGCGAGCGTGTAGTCGTTATCGACTCCACCACCGGTGCAGGAATCGAGGCTCTTGCCGATGCGGTAAGAGAGGTTATGGCCGAAAAGCTTGAGCGCTATCACCTTAAGGGTATGGATGGCAGAAAGCTGAAGGCTATGATAGTTGGTATTCCCAACGTTGGAAAGTCCTCGCTTATCAACCGAATTGCAGGAAATAAAAAGGCAAGGGTCGAGGACCGTCCCGGCGTTACCGTGGACAAGCAGTGGGTGCCTACCAAGATAGGCTTTGACCTTCTTGATATGCCAGGTGTTCTCTGGCCTAAGTTTGAGGATCAGACGGTGGGCGAAAACCTTGCTATGACCGGTGCTATCAGAGATCAGATCCTGGACACCGAGGAGATTGCTATGATACTCTGCGCAAGGCTGATGAAGGTTGCGCCCGAGCAGTTTATGGCAAGATATAAGCTGACATCCGACGAGGTGGAGGGGCTTGACTCCTACGACCTCTTTGAGCTTGTGGGAAGGAAGCGTGGCTTCCTTATCAGCGGCGGCGAGATCAACCATAAAAGATGCTCGGATATGTTGCTTGACGAATTCCGTGGCGGTAAGATCGGCAGGATCACTCTTGAAGTGCCCGGTGAAAGATAGTCTGGAGAAATATTATGCCTAGCTTTGAATACGAAGAAAAAAGATACGCCGAGGGCTATACTGCCGTATGCGGACTTGACGAGGCGGGACGAGGCCCCCTTTGCGGACCTGTTGTGGCGGCGGCAGTCATTCTGCCCTGCGGTCTTGAGATAGGGGGGCTTAACGACTCGAAAAAACTGACCGAGGAAAAGCGTGAGAAGCTTTTCGATATAATCAAGGAAAAGGCCATAGCATACGCTATTGCTGAGGCCAGCCCCGAGGAGATCGACGAGATCAATATACTTAACGCATCTATGCTCGCAATGCGCAGAGCGGTTGAGGCTCTGCCCGTCAAAGCGGATTTTGCGCTGATAGACGGAAACTGCTCACGTGGATTTGATATTCCCACTGAGAAGGTTATAAAGGGCGATGCAAAGAGCTACTCTATTGCGGCGGCGTCCATTCTTGCTAAGGTGACCCGTGACAGACAGTGTATCGAGCTTGATGCGGCATATCCTGAGTACGGAATCGCAAAGCACAAGGGATATCCTACAAAGGATCATATGGAAGCGGTTAAAAAATACGGCCCTGCGCCTATTTACAGAAAAAGCTTCCTTAAATTTCTTGACAAATGAAAATACTTGAAATTCTGACTCCCAGAAGGATAATAGGAAATCTCGGCGAGCGGGCGGCGGCAAAGCTTCTTAGGAAAAAGGGATATAAGATCCTCAAGAGAAACTACACCGCTCTCGGTGCTGAGATAGATATTATTGCAAGAAAGGATAACGTGACCGCATTCGTCGAGGTAAAGACGAGGAACGTGAAATACCTTGGCTACAAGGAGGCACGTCCCAGCTCGTCGGTCACACCCGAAAAGCAGAGAAAAATTATTAAGGCGGCAGGCTATTATCATAGTCATAACCCGTCGGATACAAGACTTCGTCTTGACATTATCGAGGTATACACCGAGGACGGTGGAAAATTCGGAAGGGTCAAGGAAGTCAAGCATATTGAAGGCGCATTTGATAAGAATACCGCCTTCGACAAGGGATACTACTATAAGCAGAAAAAAGAAGGATCCGTATTATGAAATACATAAGCACAAGAGGAGCGCATCCCGAGGGAGTCAGCTCTGCATACGCAATCAAGACCGGTCTTGCAAGTGACGGCGGTCTTTTTATGCCCGAGAGCATTCCTACCATTGATCTTGAATATATAAAAGAGCTTGCCGCACTTTCCTACCCCGAGAGAGCGGTGGGTGTGCTGTCGCTGTTCCTTACCGATTACGGCTACGACGAGCTGCTATCGGATGCTTCTGCGGCATATTCCGAGGATAAGTTTGTTCCCTCGCCTGCTCCTATCACCGGACTGTCCGGCGACAGATATATGCTGGAGCTGTGGCACGGTCCTACCTGCGCCTTCAAGGATATGGCGCTTCAGATCATGCCCCGTCTCTTTACACGTGCGCTCAGAAAGTGCGGTGAGAAAAGAGAGGCTCTTATACTCGTTGCTACCTCGGGTGATACAGGCAAGGCTGCCCTTGAGGGCTACCGTGACGTTCCCGGAACTAAAATACAGGTGTTCTACCCCATCGACGGTGTCAGCCGTGTGCAGAAGCGCCAGATGCAGACCCAGGAGGGTAAGAACGTATCGGTTATGGGTATCGTCGGCAACTTCGACGATGCGCAGAACGGAGTTAAGAGAATATTCTCCGACGGCGAGATAGCGAAAAAGCTTGACAGCAAGGGCGTATTCCTTTCCAGCGCCAACTCTATTAACTGGGGCAGACTGGTTCCCCAGATAGTTTACTACGTATCCGCATACTGCGATATGTATAACAGCGGCAGGATCTCGCTTGGCGAATCCATTGACGTATGCGTTCCTACGGGTAATTTCGGCAACATTTTCGCCTGCTACATCGCAAAGAAAATGGGTCTGCCTATCGGCAAGCTTGTTTGCGCATCCAATAAAAACAATATTCTTACAGACTTCTTAACCGAGGGCGTTTATGACAGAAACCGTAAATTCTACGCTACTATGTCGCCCTCTATGGATATACTTATTTCCTCAAATCTTGAACGACTTCTCTACCTGCTCTACGGCAGCAAGAGATGTGCTACTCTTATGAAGGAGCTTGCCGAGTGCGGCAGATATGCGCTGACAGAGGATGAGCTTACGCTGCTTCGTGAGAGCTTTGTCGGTTATTTCACCGATGAGGATGAGTGTATGGCTACGGTCAAGCGTGCATATACAAATGAAAATCGCCTCATAGACACCCATACAGCCGTTGCCCTTTCTGCGGCAGAGCGATATATGAGCGACTCCGAGGCGAAGTCGGCGATGCTTGTGGTTTCCACTGCATCCGCATATAAATTTGCAGGTGACGTGCTTCTGTCGCTTACAGGAGAAAAACCCGAGGACGATCTGGACGCACCTGCAAGACTTAACGAGGTAAGCGGGGTGGAAATCCCTACTCCCCTGCTGAACGTACTGAAGGCTCAGCCCATCCACCTTGGCGTTTGCGAAAAGGCGGAGATGTCAGAGGCCGTTTTCAGCTTCGTTGATTAATCAGCAGCACTCACGGGGCTTGAAGGTTGCGCAGTTGGTGTGAGCCGAGCAATCGGCCTCTCTGGGACCTACCGAGATACAACCTGCGTAGCAAGCATTCTGATCTGCGTGATAAACGCAGTTCTTAACGTCGCATTTGATTCCCTTGATGTGCTTTGAGGCATCGCACTTACAATCGTTATAAAGCTTTTTGTCTTCCATTTTAAATTCCCTCTTTTCTCTGTTTTACCGCTAAAAGCACCACGGCAGTTTTATTATTAGCCGACAGAGATTTTTTATACAAATCACGGTCATTTTGATCGGGAAAGGATGATTTTATGTCGCTGTATACCATAGCAGACCTGCATCTGTCCACCTTTGATAAAACGAATAAATCTATGGAAATCTTTGGAAAATCCTGGGCAGATTATATGTTAAGGATCGAAAACAACTGGCGGCATCTTATCACCGAGGAGGACACCGTCATAATTCCCGGAGACGTTTCCTGGGCGCTATCCTTAGAGGAAGCGGAGAGTGATATGAGATTTTTAGACTCCCTGCCCGGTAAGAAGATCATCGGCAAGGGCAACCACGATTTCTGGTGGAGCACTATGCGAAAGCATCAGGCATTTTTTGAAAAATGCGGAATCGAAAGCATATCCTTCCTCTATAACAATGCTCACGAGGACGAGAAATATATTATCGCCGGCACCCGTGGCTGGTATAATGACGAGGATGCGGCAAATGCGCCCGACAATGCGGATTTTTTGAAGCTTACCAACAGAGAGAATCTGCGTCTGAGAGCGAGCCTTTCGGAGGCAAAAAAGCTGCAGGAGAATTCGCCCGAAAAGGAGATAATCGTATTTATGCACTTCCCTCCATTCTGGAACGGAAAGGCATCCGACGGACTTATCGAGGCGCTTAAGGAATACGGTGTGAAGCGTGTATATTTCGGACACATTCACGGCAACTATACCGTTCCGCCCCACTTCGAATACGAGGGTATCGATATGCACATTATTTCTGCCGATTACCTTAAGTTTACACCAAAGCCTATCATTTAATTTCGGAAAAATACAAAAAAAGCACTCAAAATAGTCAAAAAGACGAAAAATAGCCCTCATTTTTAGTAAAAAAGACCATAAAACTTCAAGTTCTCTATTGACAAAAGTGTTTTTATGGTGTAAAATATTATGGCTTAATTGAAAAAATATAAATAAAAAATATATACATTTCGGAGGAAAAGAAATGAGCCTTATTAAAAAGGAGCTTACCGAGAAGTCCGGTTTTGTAATGGAGTTCTCCGTAAGTCGTGAAGTTTACGCAAAAGCAGAACAGGAAGCATACAGAAAGAACGTTAAGTCCATTAACATTCCCGGCTTCAGAAAGGGCAAGGCGCCCAAGGCAATTATCGAGAAGTACTACGGCAAGGGCATCTGGTTTGAGGATGCTATCAATGCTTGTATCCCCGAGGCATTCGAGGAGGCAGTTAAGGAGGCAGGCCTTGATATCGTAGGTCAGCCCCAGTTCGACCTCGTTTCCGAGGAGGGTGATATAGTTCTCAAGGCAGTTGGCTTCGTTAAGCCCGAGGTTACCATCGACGGATACAAGGGTATCGCAGTTGAGAAGAAGGTAGCTGAGGTTACCGACGCAGAGGTTGACGCTGAGGTTGAGAGCGCAAGAAAGAGAAACGCAAGAACTCTTGACGTAACCGACAGAGCTGCAGAGATGGGCGATATTGCTAACATCGACTACGAGGGCTTTGTTGACGGCGTTGCATTCGCAGGCGGCAAGGGCGAGGGTCATGACCTTACTCTCGGAAGCGGTCAGTTTATCCCCGGCTTCGAGGAGCAGATCGTAGGCAAGGCTATCGGCGAGGAATTTGACGTTAACGTTACCTTCCCCGAGGAGTATCATGCTGAGGAGCTTGCAGGAAAG
>JAZSMV010000107.1:0-42050 GCA_045536065.1 Eubacteriales bacterium
GACAGGCTGGGTAAGGTGGGCGGTCAGGCCGTCCTCGAGGGAGTAATGATGAAGGCGGGCAACCGTATGGTTACCACCTGCCGTAAGGCTGACGGAAGCCTTGTGGTAAATGACGATAACTTTATCTCTGCAAGAGATAAAAACAAGATATTCGGACTGCCCCTGGTACGTGGTGTGGTGAGCTTTATCGAGTCTATGAAGATGAGCTTCAAGACCCTTGGCGCATCTGCCGACGCTCTTGGACTTGACGAGGAGGAAGAGCCCTCCAAGTTCGAAAAATGGCTCTCCGAGAAGCTTCACCTCAAGCTTACCGACGTGGTTATGGTGGTGTCGCTGCTGCTGGGTCTTGCTCTGTCGGCAGGTCTTTTCATCCTGCTGCCTATCGGCGTGACCTGGGGCATTAACTGGCTGCTTGGCGTGGCCTTCGGGGTTTCTATGCCCGAATGGGTAGAGGCTATCGTTGAGGGCGTTGTGAAGATGGCTATATTCGTGGGCTATCTTACCGCAGTGTCCTTTATGTCCGACATCAAGCGTACCTTTATGTACCACGGCGCAGAGCATAAGTCTATTGCCTGCTTCGAGGCGGGCGAGGAGCTTACTCCCGAAAATGCGAAAAAGCATACCCGCTTCCACCCAAGATGCGGTACTTCCTTTATGTTCTTTATGATTCTGCTTGGCATCTTTGCAGGCTTCGTTCTTAAGACGGTTATTCCCGAGGAGTGGCCGGGCTATATCTATCCCATTCTCAGAATTGCTATCCTGCCTGTGCTTATGGGCGTAGGCTATGAGTTCATCCGCTTCGCAGGTAAGCACCCCAACTGGTTTACCAGAGCCCTCTCCGCACCCGGTCTTTGGATGCAGAGAATTACCACCAAGGAGCCTACCGAGGATATGCTTGAGGTTGCTATCACCTCGCTGAAGTGCTCTCTGCGTGACGATTATCCCGAGTTTGCCGAGTTTTATGAGGCGAAGGGCTGGGAGCCCAGCCTTCCCCTCGAGGGGAAGGTGTCGTCGGAGACGACGGATGAGGTGGAAAAAATGCAGAATGCAGAATGCAGAATGCAGAGTGACGAGGAGCCCACAGAGGAGGGCGAGGCTCTCTCCGTAAAAGAAAAAAATGACCTATAAGGAGGCTGTAAGGCTGCTTTCCGAGGCAGGAATTGATGCGGCAAGGAATGACGCCGCACTGCTGTTTTGTCACTTCGGCGGCTTTACCAAAAGCGAGCTGTTGCTCTCCGACCCCCGGTGCGACAAGCCCGAGCTTACAGAGGCGATAAAGCGCCGCTCGGCACGTGAGCCGCTTCAGTATATTATCGGCTCTGTGGACTTTTACCGTGAGAGCTATAAGGTAACACCCGACTGTCTGATACCCCGCCCTGACACCGAAATTCTGGTGGACTACGCAGTGAAAAATCTGCCCTCGGGCGCCTCCTTTATGGATCTGTGTACGGGTAGCGGATGCGTGGCTATTTCCACGCTGAAAAATACGAAGAATACCACCGCTATTGCCGTGGATATTGACGGCGGAGCGCTGGCGGTGGCGACCGAAAACGCAATAAAAAACGGTGTAATGGACAGGATCCATCTGCGCCGAGCCGACCTTATGACCGAGGTGATAGACGAGCCTGTTTTTGCGGTGCTATCTAACCCTCCCTACGTCAGCGAAAAGGCTTACGAGGGTCTTGAGGGCGAGATATTTGCCGAGCCGAGAGCGGCCTTTGTAGGCGGTGTGGACGGCGGAGATTTTTACCGTCATCTGACCCCTATCTATAAGGAGAAAATCGCCCCCGAGGGCTTTATCGCCTACGAGATCGGCTACGATCAGGCAGACCTGCTCTCTTCTATCGCAGATGAGTGTGGAATGTCCTGCGAGATCCTAAAGGATCTGTCGGGCAATGACAGGGTGGCTGTTCTGCGCCATAAGGCGTAAAGTGAATGCAGAATGCAAAATTCGGAATTCAGAATTGGTTCCGAAAAAATCGTTATGATTCAATTCTGCATTCTGCACTCTGAATTCTGCATTCTCATATACTACCCTCGGAGGTATATGCTATGGAAAAAGAGAGAAGGCCTTCGGTTGCTCTGTTGTGGGGCGGTCGGGGTCACGAGAGCGAGGTTTCTAGACGTGGCAAGGAGCATATTCTGCCCGTTTTGAGCGAAAAATATAACATTTTGTCAACCTTTATTGACAAAAACGGTGATTGGAACACAGATTTCGGCAAGGTTTTTGCCACCTCGGGCGGTTTTTACTGTATCGAAAGGCAGAAATTTTATGCCATAGATTGCGCTATCCCACTGCTTCACGGTGACTTCGGTGAGGACGGTGTGGTTCAGGGCGCACTTGAAAATGCACGTATTCCCTATATCGGATGTGACACCTCTGCATCGGCGGTATGCCGTGACAAGAGCTTTGTCAAGACCCAGGCCGTGCGGCTCGGTATTCCCACCCTGCCCCATCTGCTTGTCTTTGCCGACGAGGGCGTGGACTTTGCCCTAAGGCGTGCCGAGGGCGAGATAGGTTACCCCGCCTTTGTAAAGCCTGCAAGGCTTGGCAGCTCGGTGGGTGCCTCGGCTGCCTATAATAAATTCGAGCTGACGAGGGCTTTAAGCTCTGCCTTTTCGCTATGCGAAAGGGTGATAATAGAGCCCTGCCTTGAATGTAAGCGAGAGCTTGAGTGCGGATATTTCTCGGCGGGTGGCAGAGAGCTGTATACCTATCCGGGCGAAATACTGCTGGGCGGTACATACGGCTACAAAGAAAAATATCTGACGGACACACGGCTTTCTATCCGAGCCGATCTGCCGAGGGAGATCGCCGACAGCATCCGTGACTACTCACGAAGCCTTGTGCGTGCGCTGGGTATCAGAGATATTTCAAGGATAGACTTCTTCCTCTCGGGCGAGAGGATATACTTGAGCGAGATAAACACCCTGCCCGGCTTTACCGAGGGCAGTCTGTACGCTAAAATGATCGAGGCGGCAGGCATACCCTTAACCGAGCTGTTCGGTCGGCTGATACATAAGGCTATGGCTCGGGCGTGATAGGAATATTCGACAGCGGTGTCGGTGGGATATGCTCATACAGACGGGTAAGAGAGCTACTGCCATTTGAGGACGTGGTTTACTTAGCCGACAGAAAGAACGCACCCTACGGCACAAAAACCAAGGACGAGATAAAGAGCTTTACAGAAAGAAACATAAAAATTCTCCGCTCGCTTGGAGCAGATGAAGTGCTTATCGCCTGCTGCAGCGCATCAAGTGTGTACGATATGCTTGGCGAGGAGGAGCGGGCTGTATCGATGCCCATAATCAGACCTGCGGCGGCTCTTGCCGCAAGGCTTGGCAGTAAAATTGCGGTCATCGCCACAAGGCATACCGCCAACTCGGGCGCATTCGGAAGGGAGATAAAAAGGCTCTCTGGCGCCTTGGTCTATGAGATGGCAGAGCAGGAGCTTGTGACACTGGTTGAGGGCGGAAGCTCTGACGGACGGGTAAGTGCGGAGTGTAGAAAATACCTGCTTTCCCTCTCGGAGAGGGTGCGGGCGACAGGCGCTGACACGCTGATACTCGGCTGTACTCATTTTTCCCATCTTGAAAGGGAGATCGGCAGACTTTTACCAAAGGTAAAAATTATAAGTCCCGCAAGGGTCGGGGCTGAGGAAATAGTGAAAAAAATAAGCTCTCGCCCAAGAGAAAGCGGCAGAGTTGTGTATTTATAGAAGCAAAGAGAGGACTTGAAAATGGCAAATTACAGACGTGGAAGAATAAACGACGCAGTTTCTCAGGAACTGGCAGTGGCTTTACGTGACGTGCGTGAGCCTAAGGTTATAGATAATTTTGTAAGCATCACCCGTGCGGAGGTTGCGCCAGATCTTAGAAATGCGACGGTGTATTTCTCCTGTATGGGCGACTCCAAGGAGGCTCTTGAGGGACTGAAAAAGTGTACCGGTATGCTCCGTCATCACCTGGCTGTGACGCTGAATCTGCGACTTACTCCCGAGCTTAAATTCATCAAGGACGGCTCTATCGAGCACGGCGCAAAGATCGCAAGGTTCCTTGAGCAGATCAATGCGGAAAGAGAAGAAAAATAAAACTCGCCGAAGGCGAACTTCACTTCGGCATAGCCGAAACTTCACTTGGTACGAAGTGTCAAACTTCACTCGACATAGGCGAACTTCACCCACCAAGCGAGATCTTATCTTAAACAGATGAAGTTATGCTGACGCATAGTGAAGTTTACGCTTTGCGTAAGTTATAAAAAATGATCTTCGACATTTTTAAAACGGAGGAAAACTAAAATGAAAAAAATCACCAAGGCTATAATTCCTGCGGCAGGGCTCGGTACAAGAATGCTGCCTGTTTCGGCGGCTGTGTGCAAGGAGATGCTGCCTATCGTTGATCTGCCCGCTATCTGCCATCTGGTTGAGGAGGCGGCTAACAGCGGCATTACCGATATTCTCATTATCACAAACCGTGGCAAGGATATCATGGAGGACTTTTTCGACCTCTCGCCCGAGTATGAGACCGCCCTTATCAGCAAGGGGAAGCTTGACGAGATCGAAAGGCTTCGTGACATTGCGGATATGGCAAACGTCTATTTCTTAAGACAGAAGGAGACCCTTGGCCTCGGTCACGCAGTGGGCAGAGCACGTCAGTTTATCGGCGACGAGCCCTTCCTTGTTATGTACGGCGACGATATTATTTTCTCAAAGCGTCCCGTATGCCGTCAGCTTATGGAGGTTTACGAAAAATACGGCCGTCCCGTTGTGGGCGTAAAGCCTGTAAGCCCCGAGCTGCTGACAAAATACTGCTCGCTTAAGGTTGATGAGATACCCGGCGAGAGCAGAGTCAGCTATTGCAGCGATATGATCGAAAAGCCCCGTCCCGGACAGGAGTTCTCTAACCTGTCTATCCTTGGACGAGTTCTGCTCACCCCCGAGATCTTTGACGTTATTGACAATCTTGAGCCGGGTGCGGGCGGCGAATATCAGCTGACCGACGCAATCAAAGAGATTGCAAGAGATGGCGGCGTATATGCTCTCGAATTTGAGGGCGACAGATACGATCTGGGATCAAAGAGCGGCTTCCTTAAGGCCAATATCGTAAAGGGCCTTGAGCATCCTGAAACCAAGGACGAGCTGAAAGCCTTTATCAAGGAAATAGCAAAGGAACTTTAATATGGAAATCCGACGTTCCAGACCTGATGATGCGACTGCTATTGCCGAGATGGAGATGAATATTTTCGGCGACCCGTGGAGCAAAAAGGATATTTTCTCCTACATCTGCTCGGATACGGGAATGTGCTTTACCGCACTCGACGACGGCCAGCCTATCGCATACATAATCGGCAGAAAGATACCCCCCGAGGGCGAGATATACCGAATTGCCGTAAGAGAGGACAAGCGTCAGCGTGGCATCGGCTACCGACTGCTCTCCTACGCACTGAAAACCGAGCGTGGCTCGGGTGTGGAAACGGTGTTTCTCGAGGTGAGGAAGCAAAACCAACCTGCGAGAGCGCTCTACCGCTCCTACGGCTTCACCGAGATCGGTGAGAGAAAAAATTATTATCAGAACCCCACAGACGATGCGGTGGTTATGATGCTCGGACGTTAGTCCCGGTCTTGAGCCTTACGCTTTACATTCGGACGAGCAATGCTCGCCCCTACAATTCTGCACTCTGCACTTATTTTCGGAGAAAATACATATGAATATTCTTGCTTTTGAAAGCTCCTGCGACGAGACGAGCGCATCGGTGGTTGTCGCATCACGGGGCTTTAAGGTAA
The DNA here is from genome assembly GCA_045536065.1 of Eubacteriales bacterium. Classification (GTDB taxonomy): domain Bacteria; phylum Bacillota; class Clostridia; order Oscillospirales; family CAG-272; genus UBA1740. Next base: position 5,784 of record JAZSMV010000107.1, read on the forward strand.
AATCAAATATAATAGCATCCCAGGTGGAGACCCACCGTCTGTATGGCGGAGTTGTGCCCGAGATCGCAAGCCGAGCGCATACCGAGGCTATCTCACGCATAACCTACGAGGCTCTTAAGGAGGCGGGTATGACCCTCGCCGACATCGACCTTATCGCCGTTACGGCAAACCCGGGTCTTATCGGTGCTCTGCTTGTGGGAGTTAACTTCGCAAAGGCTCTGGCGACGGCGAACTCTATTCCCCTTGTGGCTGTGGATCACATCAAGGGACATATCGCATCCTGCTATCTTGGTGGCAAGGGTCAGGTGGCAAAGCCTCCCTTTATCGCCCTGGCGGCGTCGGGCGGACATACTGCGATCTATCAGGTTGTCAGCCACACCGAGCTTTACGTTATCGGCACCACCCGTGACGACGCTATCGGCGAGTCCTTTGACAAGATCGGCAGAATTATCGGTATTCCCTACCCCGCAGGACGTGGCTTTGATGCTCTTTCTAAAGAGGGCTTTATTAAGGCGACGGGCGACGAGGTGAATTTCTACGATAAATACAAAAAGAGTGCGGCATACAAGGACAAGGAAATGCTCCTGCCCTCGCCTGCTCTCTCCGACGGCAGTCTTGATTTCTCCTTCTCGGGACTTAAGACTGCGGCGATAAATCTGCTTCACCGCTACGAACAGAGCGGACGTGAGATCGACCGTGCCCTCTTTGCCGCAAGGTATACCTACGAGGCGGTTGAGGCTGTGGCGAAGAAGCTGTCGGCAGCTCTCGATCGGTACCCCGGCCACGATCTATGTATCGCAGGCGGCGTGGCGGCAAACTCTCATCTGAGGCGCAGGCTCGCCCGGGTGGCAGAGGCTCACGGCGTGAAGCTGTTTATACCCTCCCCCGACCTTTGCGGTGACAATGCGGCAATGATCGGCGCCCAAGGCTATTACGAATACAAAAAGGGTATGCGTGCAGATTCGTCGCTTAACGCAAGCGCTCTTGACAGCATACAAACAAAGTAAAGGAATGACAGGAGATATATTATGGAACACATAGATAACGTAAAGGGTACTTTTGAAATGAAGACACAAAACACCGCAAAGCCCAACGTTTCGGATGCGGTTATCAAAAGACTGCCCAGATACCACAGATACCTTGGCGATCTGCTTGCGGACGGACGTCTGCGCATCTCCTCCGCCGAGCTTTCTAAAATTATGAACGTTACCGCATCCCAGATCAGACAGGACCTTAACTGCTTCGGCGGGTTCGGTCAGCAGGGCTACGGCTACAATATCAAATACCTTCACGGCAAGATCAGCGAGCTGCTTGGCGTTACTCAGGGCTATACCGCCGTTATCTGCGGCGCAGGTAATCTTGGTAAGGCGCTGGCTTCTACCCGTATGTTCGGCAGACGTGGTGTTACAAAGCTGGCTCTCTTCGACGTGGACGAGAGCATTATAGGCAGCGAGATCTACGGCATTAAGGTATACCATATCGACGAGCTTTTCGACTTCTGTCAGAAGGAGAACGTAACTATCGGCGTTCTCACCGTTCCCAAGGATGCGGCATACAAGGTGGCTATGACTATGGCTCACGCAGGAGTGAAGGGCATCTGGAATTTCGCTAATACCGAGCTTGAGCTTGACTATGACGGCGTTGTGGTGGAGAATATCCATCTCGGCGACTCGCTTATGAAGCTCTGCTATGAGATAAAGACCAAGGGCGAGGAGAAAAGCGATGCCGAAGGTTAATTACCGAATAGACAGGCTGGCGGTTATCGGCAACCCCGCCTTTACCGAGGCGTCAAAGGAGGAGCTTCGTGCCCTGCTTGCCCTGGTGGAGCTGTCTGGCGTCTGCGAGAGCGAGAGCGATCTTGCCTCGGCGGCTAAGATCTCCCTTGCAAGATGTAAATCCGCCCTCTCCTTCTGGGAGGAATCGGGTGTCATTCTGCCCGAGGGTGTACCCTCGGTTACCGAGGAGTTTGATGACAGACTGACTCTCGGCGAGATCGACGAGGTTCCCGCAAAGCAGGTGGCAGCCAGCATCCGTGACGAGCAGCTTGCCGATATGATAGGCGAGTGCGCAGTGCTTATGAATATGCCCTGCCTGCCCAATCAGGACGTTAAAAATCTGACCGCACTTTATACCCAGTATTCGCTCTCTGCCGAGTTTATCGTAACTCTGGCCGCACATCTTGCAGAGCGTGGCGACCTTACCGTAAGGAAGCTGTGCAACGAGGCCATAAGGCTTCAGGGCAAGGGCTGTGACAACGTAGAGGCTCTTGACGCATACATATTGGATATGGCAGAAAGCAGCGGCGCCGAGTGGGAATTCCGCCGTGTGCTTGGCATTTACGGAAGAAATCTCTCGGCAAGCGAGAAGAAATATTTCAAGAAATGGTCGGAGGAATTCGGCTACTCTGTGGGAGTGGTGAGCGAGGCCTATGATATTGCCGTCCTCAACACCAAGACAGGCAGAGGTGATCTGCGCTATATGGACAGCGTGCTTACCGCCTGGCATGAGGCGGGCTGTCGCACCGTCAGTGAGTGTAAGGAAAAGGCAGAGGCCGACAAGCTTCGCCGTGAGAGCGAGGGCAAAAAGAAGCAGAAAACCACCGCCGAGACCCCAAGATACGGCAACTTTGACATCAATGAGGCATTCAATAATGCGGTTGCACGCAGCTTTGGTGCAGATGAGGAGGATAAGTAATGTCTAACCATTCTATATTCGCAAAGGCTAAGGAAGAGCTCGAGGCAAGGCGAAACAACGCCCGTGCAGAGTCGGATTACAGAAGCGAGCTGCTTCGCTCGATGAGTGAGGAGATCGCAAGGATCGACGAGGAGCTTGCGAAAACCAGCATGCTCATCTTCAAGACAGCCTGCCAGGGCGGTGATTATACCCCCTTGAGAAAAGAAAATCTGCGTCTGCAGGAGGAGAGAGGGAAGCTTATCGTTGAACTTGGCTATCCTGCCGACTATACCGACGTGAAGTACACCTGTCCCGACTGCTCGGACACAGGCTATATCGATGGCATAAAGACCTGCCACTGCTTAAGAGAGATAGTTGCGAGAGAGCGCATTGCCGCATCGGCTATGGGTAATCTTATCGAGAAGCAAAGCTTCGACAACTTCGACCTTAAGTGCTACAAGGACGACCCCAAGACAGAGGAGCGAATGACCGCAATTCTCGCTATGGCGAAGAATTACGTTAATAATTTCGCCAAGAAAAGAGAAAATCTTCTGCTCATAGGCCCCACAGGCACGGGCAAGACCCATATCTCCACCGCTATCGCAGGCGAGCTTATTCATAAGGGCTATGACGTGATCTACGACTCCACCCAGAATATTCTCTCCGACTTTGAGGCCGACCGCTTCAGAAGTGGCTACGGCAGAGAGGAAAACCGCTCGGACAAGTACCTTGAATGTACCCTGCCCATCATCGACGACCTGGGCACCGAGTTCTCCAATCAGTTCACCCTCTCCGCCCTTTACAATCTGCTTAACACAAGACAGAACAGAGGCCTTGCTACTATAATTTCCACCAATCTCTCCCCCGACGAGCTGGCGAAAAAGTACGAGGACCGCATCTACTCCCGTATCATCGGCACAGCGAAGGTTATGCCCTTTGCAGGCAAGGACAGACGTGTTAGCAAGTAATTTTAATGCAGAATGCTGAATGCAGTGAGCAGATAAAAACAGTTGATAACTGTTTTTATCTTAGCGAATGCGCAGAAACAAGGAGTAATGGGAGCAAGGCTTGTCCTTGCGAGCAGGACGACTATGTTTCAAGAGTTGGAGCAGAATGCAGAATTCAGAATGCAGAATTGAAATTTGATTTTTGAAATTGATAGAGTTTAAATTAAAAAACATATAAAAAAACAGCTAAAATGCAAACTATACGTTGCAAATTAGCTGTTTTTTATTATATTAACTTTGAACTCGGACGAGCAATGCTCGCCCCTACAATTCTGAACTCTGCACTTTTATTGACTCAGCGAGTCAATAAATCTTACTGCCGCAAGGGCTGCAACCGCTCCGTCGGCAGTGGCGGTGGTGACCTGTCTTATCTCCTTGGTACGACAATCGCCTGCTACGAAAATGCCGTCGGGCGAGCCGTAGGGAACACAGCCCTCGTCGGCTGTGATGTAGCCTCTGCCGTCAAGGGTGGTGACCGATGCGAAGGGCTTGTTCTCTGGCGCCTGACCGATGCAGACAAACATTCCGTCCACCGTCAGAAGCCTCTCCTCACCGCTCTCGGTGTTCTTTATCTCAATGGAGCGAAGCTGCTCGTTGCCGATAATTTTCTTTACCACAGATGAGGTGATGACCTCTACGTTGGGACGGTCGAAAATGATTCTTTGCAGCCTTTCCTCGCCTGTTAAGAAGCCCAGATTCTGCACAAGATATACCTTCTCACAGCCCTCGGAGAGCAGAACTGCGTCCTGGAGCGCTGAATTTCCGCCGCCGATAACCGCAACCGTCTGTCCTCTGAAGAATGCGCCGTCGCAAACCGCACAGTAGGATATTCCCTGGCCTGTCAGCCTTTCCTCACCGTCAAGACCCAGACGTCTGTGATGAGAGCCTGCGGCGATGATAACCGCACGTGCCTTAAAGTCCTTGGACTGACACTTTACTGTATAATCTCCCGGCTCGCCCTCGATTCCAACAACCTCGTCAAGCTCGATCATTCCGCCCTGGGCGAATACCTGCTCGATAAGCTTGTCGGCAAGCTCGTTGCCCGAGACCTCAAGGAATCCGGGATAATTCTCAACTCTCGGCGAATGGGTAATCTGTCCGCCGAAGGTGTCCTTTTCTATTACCAGAACCGATTTTTCGGCTCGTCTTGCATATATTGCGGCGGTAAGACCCGCAGGTCCTGCGCCGATGATTATTATGTCGTACAATTTTTTTCCTTTCTACTGCGAGCGAAGCGAACAACTTCACTCGTGTAAACGAACTTCACTGCAACAGAATGTTGCAACTTCACTATATCAAGGGCGGATGTTTATATCCGCCCTTATATTACTTCACTGATATATACTCTCACTCGTCCGATGGGTGAAGTTTTTGCTTCGCAAAAGTGAAGTTTCTGCGAAGTGAAGTTCACTTCGTGAGTGAAGTTTGCACCGATGGCGCAAGCGATTAAGCCTTAACGCAAACGCTATCGCAATACGCCTTTATGTTGGAGGGATTAGAGATAAGCTCAGCCTTATCGCCCGAGATAACTACAAGGGTGGGAGCCTCCTTGATGCCGTAAGCCTTGGAAAGCTCGGCATTCTCCTCAGCGAGAAGAGCCTCGTAGCTGATGCCCGCCTGGTCTAAGAACATCTTTGCCATACGGCACTTGGGACAGGTCTTGGTGGTGAAGAGAATAATTCTGTCGGGAGCAGCTACGCACTCATTCTCTACCTCGCATTCTGCATTCTGCATTCCGCATTCTGCATTCAGATAAAGAGGCTGCTTGCCTGTAAGCTTTGCCTCTGCGTAAACAACTCTGTCCTTATACTCCTGCGCCTTACCGTCGTTCCAGTTCTGTACGGGACGGTAGTAGCCTGTGATACGGCTGTAAACCTCGGTTCTTTCACCGCACTCGGGACAAGCAAAATGCTCGCCTGCGATATAGGCGTGGTTCTTACATACGCTGTAGGTGGGAGATATAGAATAATAAGGAAGCTTATAGTTCTCTGCGATGGTTCTTACAAGGTTAGCGGCAGACTTCCAGGAGGGAAGCTTTTCGCCGAGATATGCGTGGAATACGGTACCCGAGGTGTAGAGGGTGTGAAGCTCGTCCTGCATATCAAGAGCCACAAAGATATCGTCGGTGTAGCCAACGGGAAGATGGCTGGAGTTGGTGTAATAGGGAGTGCCGCCGTTCTTGTCGGAGGCGGTGATAATGTCGGGATAGAAGCGCTTGTCGTGCTTTGCAAGACGGTAGGAGGTGGACTCTGCGGGAGTTGCCTCAAGGTTATAGAGGTCGCCGTACTTCTCCTGATAATCGGAGAGACGCTCTCTCATGTGATTAAGCACGTCCTTGGTGAACTCACGGGTCTCGGCGTGGGTCATATCCTTGCGAAGCCACTTCGCATTAAGGCCTGCCTCGTTCATACCAACAAGACCGATGGTGGAGAAGTGGTTGTTGAAGCTGCCGAGATAACGCTTGGTATAAGGATAGAGTCCCTCGCCCATAAGCTTGGTAATGATCTCACGCTTGATCTTAAGCGAGCGAGCAGATATGTCGAGCATGTGATCAAGGCGCTTGTAGAAGTCCTCCTCATTCTCGGCAAGGTAGGCGATTCTGGGCATATTGATAGTTACAACACCGATAGAGCCGGTGGACTCACCGCTACCGAAGAAGCCGCCGGACTTCTTACGAAGCTCACGAAGGTCAAGACGGAGACGGCAGCACATAGAACGCACGTCTGAGGGCTCCATATCGGAGTTGATGTAGTTGGAGAAGTAGGGTGTGCCGTACTTGGAGGTCATCCCAAAGAGAAGCTTGTTGTTCTCGGTCTCAGACCAGTCGAAGTCACGGGTAATGGAATAGGTGGGAATAGGATACTGGAAGCCACGGCCGTTGTAATCGCCCTCGATCATAGTTTCGATGAAGGCACGGTTGATCATATCCATCTCCGCCTTACAGTCGCCGTAGGTGAAGTCCATCTCCTTGCCGCCAACGATAGCGGGAAGATTCTTCAGACCCTCAGGAACGGTCCAGTCAAGAGTAATGTTGGAGAAGGGTGCCTGAGTACCCCAACGGGAGGGAGTGTTTACACCGTAGATAAAGGACTCAACGCACTTCTTTGTCTGCTCGTAGCTAAGGTTGTCCACCTTAACGAAGGGAGCGAGGTAGGTGTCAAAGGAGGAGAATGCCTGTGCGCCTGCCCACTCGTTCTGCATAATGCCAAGGAAGTTAACCATCTGGTTGCAGAGAGAGGAGAGGTGCTTTGCAGGAGCAGAGGTGATCTTACCGGTAACGCCGCCAAGACCCTCCTTAATAAGCTGCTTCAAGGACCAGCCTGCGCAATAGCCTGTAAGCATAGACAGGTCGTGAAGGTGAATGTCAGCGTTTCTGTGAGCGTTTGCGATCTCGTCGTCGTAGATCTCGGAGAGCCAGTAGTTTGCGGTAATAGCGCCGGAGTTGTTAAGAATAAGACCGCCTACCGAGTAGGTAACGGTGGAGTTCTCCTTAACACGCCAGTCGTTGATCTTTACGTAGTTGTCAACGGTAGCCTTGTAGTCAAGTACGGTAGAGCGCATATCACGAAGACGTGCGTGCTGACGGCGGTAGAGGATATATGCCTTTGCTACGTCGTCATAGCCTGCCTGGATAAGAACAGACTCAACGCTGTCCTGAATGTCCTCAACCGAGATGTGTCCGTCCTGGATCTTGGGCTCGAAATCAGCAGTAACCTTAAGTGCAAGGAAATCAATGATTCCGGGCAGATAATTTCTCTCCTGGGCCTCAAAAGCAAGTGTAATGGCGTCAGAAATGCGATTTATGTCGAATTCGACGATCTTTCCGTCTCTTTTTAATACAGTATACATGGTTCTACGTTCCTTTTTATATAGATATTTCAGGGCAGATTTTTGCCCTTTTTTGAAAAGCGTATAAGCCCCTACATCATATCATATTTATACTAAAAAGTCAACAGAAAAAACACAAAATCTTGACTTGTAAATACAATTTCGGCACTATATATAGTTGTAAACAATATTTTGCATTTTTTGTTTTCGGGAGAAAAAAGTTCTATTTTTCGGGGCTTTTTTGATGATGAATCTTTGTTTTGTTATATGGTAAAGTTTTCCAGCTTTGTGCAAGTTGTTCAAAGTGCCGCAAAATATGGAAAAAATGGGAATTTTTTTGCAGGTTTTAGGAAAAAAACGCCCCTTCTCCCACCGAGACGGCAAAAAAGCCAAAAAAATAAAAAGCCCTCGGGAAAAGAGAGCTTTTTTGATGTGTAGATGATATATGGATAGCGATTTGACTTATTTTCGCCGTTTTTTTGCCTATCTTATCTCGGCGGAGGGGATATATTCACGCAAAATAGCGAGAAGCTGCTCTGTCTCCTGCCTTGTGTATGCCGAAAAGCCACCAACAAGCAGATCGCCCTCGTCACGATAGGTCTGGAGGAAATATTTTTCATCTCCCGAGAGCCATTTGCCGATGGAGAGAATGTCGCTCTCCCAGTGAAGCTCACGGACAAGGGTGGTGCGGAACTCGAAATCTACCCTGCCCTGCATCAGAATCTCGGCTGATTTGCGAATTTTCTCAAGAAGAGGTGAATCGGTAGTCTCCTCAAGCCCCGCAGTTAGGTGATACTTCTCGGGCGAATTCTTAATGTCCATCGCCACGTAGTCCACAAGGCCGTCATTTATAAGCGAAAGTAACATTTCGGGATTTGTGCCGTTGGTATCCAGCTTGACCGAGAAGCCACGGGACTTGATCTCTGAGAGTAGCTGGGGCAGATCTCTGTGAAGTGTGGGCTCGCCGCCACTGACACAAACTCCCTCGAGCCTGCCACGTCGGGAATCAAGAAAAGCGAGAAATTCCTCACGGCCAATGCTCTCCTCACCGTCGCAAAGCACAAGTGAGCCGTTGTGACAGAAGGGGCATCTCATATTGCAGCCGCCCGTAAAGACCGTGCAGGCGATAAGCCCGGGATAGTCTAAAAGGGTCAGCTTCTGAAGTCCTTTTATGATCATAATTTTCTTCCTTTATATTAATATATATATTATACCCCACAGCACCCAAGCTGTCAAGTGTGGGGAGAAAAAAGAGAAGAAAAATGCCGTGAAGCAAAGCGACGAAAGCAGGTGAAAAAACCGCCTCAAAAAAGCCTTCGAAAACGGCAAAAAAAAGAACCTCAAAAAGCAACCAAAAAAGCCACAAAAAATAGACAAATTTCGCCCTCAAAAAGAGGTGAAAAATCAGCCTTAAATCGAGGCGAAAAAACGATATTAAAAAGAGGAGAAAAACCGGAGGAAAAGACCCCAAAAATGACGGTGTTATAATGGCAAAATAAAGGAGTTTTTCAGGCGGTAAAAAAGGAAGAAAAAAAGAGAGAAAATCAAGAGAAAAAATCAAGTAAAAATCCGGCCAAAAAAGGCGGAGAAAAGGATGAAAAAACAAGTAAATTTTATGGCTTTTTATATCCCTTTCCCCTGCCCTTTTCCAATTGTCTGCCATAGACTTGAAGCCTGAGTTTTTCCTCTGCTTTTTAGGTTGATTTCGGGGGTAAATTTGAGGAAAGAAGGATTTTTTGCCGTTTTTGAAGATTTTCGAATTTTTAAAAAGGAAAAGCGAATTTTAAAACCGCAAATTTCAAAAATCGAAGCTTCAAAACAAAAATTTGGAGCAATTTTTCGCAAATTTTCGAAAAATTTTCGATTTTTTTCAAAAATTTCAGCCGATTTCAAATTTTTGACCGATTTTTTATGATTTTTTCAAACTCACTTCCGTAAACATTAGTTTACGAAAACAGGGCTTTTTGCTCTTTCTCAAAAACCCCTTGACAAAACCCCAAACCTTTGCTATAATATTAGGGCAGAAGGGCAAAAAACGCCCTGCTTTTGAGTATGATTTTCTCATCCGTTTTGACCCTTTATTTAGGTGTCAAAATCGCCTGAAATTCGGGGGCGAAAATCGCCACAAATTCGTGTCCGAAAATCACTCTTAATTTGAGCCGAAAACCACTCTTAATTTAGGCCAAAAACCACCCCTATAAAAGCCCTTATTTATGCCACTTTTCAGAGGTCTTTTTGAGGGTTTTCAGAGGTCGAATTTCCCCTCAAATTTGCGCTCAATTTTGACCCAAATTTTGACCCGATTTTTGACCCGATTTTTGACTCAATTTTTTGGATGTTTTTAGACCTGTTTCAGAGCCTCTTTTTGCAGTCAAAAAATCAGCTTTTTTACTTAATTTTTTATTCTTTTCGAGGTGTAGCGCAGTTGTGAGCAGACGAAAACAACTGAGTGTTGTTTACGACGTTGCGAATGCGCAGAAACAAGGAGTAACGGGAGTAAGGCTTGCCTTGCGACCGGTGCGACTATGTTTCAAGAGAGAGCGCCATCTTGGGCGCGCGGACATGGATGCGGTAACTTCTTTTACGCACCTATTTATAAAGTTAATTATTTCGAGGTGTAGCGCAGTTGGTAGCGCGCCAGTTTCGGGTACTGGAGGCCTGGAGTTCGAATCTCCACACTTCGACCAAAAAAGAACAGACAGCCCTTGTGGTTGTCTGTTCTTTTTTTGTCTACGTGTTCGATTCGATTCCATTCGTGCGTATGCACGAAGGAGTCCGCATGCTCCGTCTGAAGATCTGAAAGCTTGCTTTCAAGGCGAAGGACGTGAGCATCTTCGCCCTCGGCGAATACCTCCACACAAGACAGCCCTTGTGGTTGTCTGTTCTTTTTTCTTTTTGTTGAAGCTGTGTAGTGCAGGCTTCGCTCTGCGTAACAAAATGGATTTTGCATATTCCTCTCGAAGATCTACAAGATCGCTTGTCAAGTGGAGAGTGCGGATATTTTCGCTCTCGACGAAAAGGCCACCATGGTTTTGTTGATGCTTTCTAAAATTCTGCTTGCTTTGTCCATTTGTACTGCCAGTATATCATTAGAAAAAATATACCTTATACTACACGTCAAGCTCTTTGGATTTCATCCATCTAGTCAAGGGCTTGTTTTCAGAGAAATACAGTTTTTTCAAGCTCTCGTCACTAAAAAGCGAGAGATAGTTTTTGCATATTACTTTTTCCTCTGCCGAAAGATTAGATTTAAACAACAGCTCAGCAACAGAAGACATAGCTTCTAAATAAGTCTTTTCATCCACAGAGCCGTTTTGTATATTCACATTATATGAAGTTTTACAAAGCATAAATCGATGCTCGCTCAAGCTCCAAAAATGCCTTTGAGATACAACCACCTTGTTATTTGGAAGGCAGGAATACACAAATGCAAAAATAACCGGTGTATTATCCACCAACGTAATCATAGGCAAGGATAGATTTTGATTGTCTTCAAGAAGCTTACGAAAATCAAAGCTCGACACCTCTGCCCATCTGTTTAAAAACTCAGCTTTAATGAGCATTTCTAACAGCCTCCACAGTTATATTGATTCCACGATCGTAGTAATACATTTTTCCAAAATCATCGCAGGTTATATATTTTTTCATATTACCGGAGCCTGTATCGCAAACAACAACCCCCATTAATGCACCGTCACTTGCACGGTGTATCGTTCCATACGGTACAATGGCGTGTCCTATTCCAACCTCTGTCACTCTATTCCACAAAATTCCTGCATCAACCGATACGATAACCCCGTGGCCGTGTTCAATATACCTTGCAATATCCTTGATTGTAGCTAACTCAACCCTGGATTTTATGTTGAACTTACTAAGCAACGCGGCTCTATGAATTGATGATGTGGCTCCATTTGTTCCCATTGAGGTTTCTGTTATATTACATAAGCCTTCGCTTACGGCAACACGAACCACGTCGTTTTCTGTTACCCTTTTGCCCGACAAAATCAAAATCTGTGCAACGCAGGCAACGCCACAGTTATTTTTTATACCAAAGCTGTTATTGCCTTGACGACCGGTAAATTTCTTTTCAACGTTATTTTCCGTTCCAAATACATAGCATTCTGTATTAAATACCGTCTGTAACGATCCGTCTATACAGTTATCCCGAACAACCACCGGATCTGTAAACAAATTTATCGAGCCGTTGAACCTTACTGTATTGAGGTAATACAGACATCTGAAATACTTTTGAAGGCTTTTTGAAAGCTTGCCGTTATTAAACTCCATGTCCTTTTTCAGTGACAAGTACAAATCCATAATTGTTTCCTTGTACTTTTCAATAAGCCTTTTCAGATGCTTGATTTTTGGAGCAACATCCTCAAGATACCCACCGGATTGCTTGATGATTTCATATAATGAGGAGTCCAAGCTTTCAAAGCTCTCGTTCTTTATCATCTGCAATTTTTCTAGCGATATTTGAGTGTCGCTTAAATATTGCTTTATTGCCTTATCAATATTCTCTACTGATAGTTTTTCATTCATTTGCACTCATACTCCCGCAATGCACAACTAGTCCAGTCCGTCTTCAAACTTCATAAAGAAGTCCATTCTTGATTTTATATATTCTTCAGCACATTCATACATCGGCAAAGCCTTTGGATGTGCCTTCGGCTTCAGGCCTAGAAACCAAGAATAGATCTTGCTATATATGTTATAACAATAATAACCATAAAACGTACCGTTTTTGAAACGGATTTCCTTCAAGTAAGGATTTGATCTAGCACTCAAAATACCCGTTATATAATTTTTATTTACTTTAGCCTGGTTGTCTTCCGTCCAATAACCTTGATTAAAAAAGCCCCATTCATAACTGTTTGGAACAACGATATAACTAACCGTCTTCTGCTTAGCTGAATCGAGCTTAGAATGAAAACCATCTATATTACAGATTTCATTAAAAAAAATATATGCTCCGGTATAATCGAGCTTTTCCTGAAAATAATAGTACCCACGATGTAGCTCATCTCGTGCCTGACTAAAGAGTGACCAGATTCGATCATACTCTTCCTGCATTAAATCATTCATATCCTTTATAGAGCCTCCTTTATTTCCTTATCATAGATTTTACTGATAATTGCTCTGCGTTTGACACACACGTACCTCCGATACAAAATTATCTTTTTATAAACAAATTAGGATAAAGTTATCTATAAACTTTCTCAATGATTTCTTTGAAAATCATCCTCATAGCCAAATTAAGGTGTATATTTTGAAACGCGACATAGCAACTGTAAGTAGATATATAACTATTTTTCAAATTTATATATGTTCTTGAATTATCGATAAAACATCTGTGCTCTGATGTGATCAAATCACTCTAAAATTATTGATGTCTAACATACAAAACAAATCATTCCAATTTGTTTTGTTTTATTGCGGATTCATTTATTTATTAACTCGCCCGAAAAAAACTTTTTTTGAAAATAGCATCCGTATATTTAATATACTATCGCCGGTAAATGCGTAATACCTAAACGTTGAGCCATTGCAACCCTATGTCTTCCATTTGTTATTGCTAATCCCCCATTACCATCGTCTGATAATTGTACAGGTTGTGCTCCGAAAACCATACCAGCTGTTGCAGGATATGTTTCGTAACATTGTTCAATACTCATACCATTCGAAAAGCTTTGCATCATGTTCGTGTACTCACTCATGCCAGCTTGCCATTCAGACTCGCTTCGACCGTGGTGACTCCAAAAATGTGAATCGGATACGCCATCAACTTGTATGCACGAAATATCCACCATTTGCATTCCTCTGCCATCACGAGATAGCGCCTCGTTACAATCGTTCAAATTTAAGGATACTGGTGTAGTTCCATTTGTATTGCTTTCGGAAACACTGTCATTACTTCCTATATTTGAAAATTTAATATCCTCGTATTCTTTAAGTGCTTGCACAAGACGTTGCAAATACGAGTCGCATCTATGTAGATCATTCAAGGGATTCTTCAAAGAAGTAATACACTGATTAACAATACCTTCAAATTCCTTCGCCTTTTGATCCTTCCATCCTGCCGAAATAGAGTTCATCACTTTGTTCAACAAAGTAATTGTACCTTTCATTTCTTTTTCGGCACTAACGCATAGTTTTTTAGCTTGCAAAATCAAGCTTGAATCTACTGATACTTCAGACATATAAACCTCCTTGTTGATACTAATATACTATGGCGGGTAAGTGACTAATTCCAAGTCGTTGTGCCATAGCAATTCTATGACGTCCTCCTGTTATAAACCAACGTCCGTTAGTATTTGATATCCGAATAGTATCACGACCAAATATTAAATTGTATGTGTCGGGATAACAACTTCTTAATTCTTCAGGATTTCTACCATTTGCGTAATCGGTCATCATTGCAGAATAGTTGCTCATAGCATCATAATAAGTTTCCTCTGTATAACGAGTATGGTGATTCCAAAACTCTTCCAACGCCAGACCTTCTACAACAGCCCCCGAAATATCAATCATTTGTTCGCTTCTGCCATCGCGCAACAACGCTTGATTGCAACCATCTATATTTAAAGGAGTAGATAAATTCGAGTTTGCGGAAGTAACAGAGTATCTACTTGAAGATTCTTCGTTTGAAAACCTTATATTGTCATATTCTTCAAGAGCTTTGGCAAGACGTTGCAAATAAACATCGCATCTATGTAGTTCACCTAAAGGATGTTTTAATGAAGAAATACACTGTTTAACTACGTTTTCAAATTCTTTTGCTTTTTGGTCTTTCCACCCTGACGAAATGGCGTTCATTTCTTTTTTTAACAAGGTAATCGTGTCTTCCATTTCCTTTTCGGCACTGACACATAGATTTTTTATTTTTGGAATCAGACTTAAGTCTACGTATGCTTCAGACATATATATACCTCCATTTATAGAAAAAACGAATTGATCAATCCCTCTTGAGCGCTCTCACGAAGGCTTATTCAACGTAATGCTTGATTCAATCCCGTTAAGTTTTTTCTAAATAAGAAAGCACAAGGAACCTTCGCAAGCTCCGACAGTCCCTTGTGCTTCGTTATCTTACAAGAATATCAGTGCAAGCACTTATACAAATTTCTTGTTATTGCCTTGTGTTAAGTTTCCCGCAGCTGCATCTATGTGACCGGATATTTGACCGGAATTACCACATACAGCACACTTAAAGCTGGTAGCATTCTCAGGACTGCAGGTCCATTCGCTACAGACGCCGCACTTTACAAAACCAGTATTTCCGCAAAACGGACATCGATTATTACCAATAAAGAACTCCCCTCTGACGTTTGCCTTGCCGATCGACTTATTAATCGAGCTAACGCTGTATTTTGCGTATGAGGAGCTGCTGTTGCTCTCCTTGGCCTTCGATTTCATAGACAATTTCTCAAAGAAGGAGATAGAAGGCAGCTTTTCTGTGCGTACTCCATACCATTTTCCGGGCTGTTGTTCCTCGAAAAAGGCTTTGTAGCGATTGTTGGATTTCGCACAGTAGATTACTACATCAATAATTCTTCCCATTTTTTCACCTTAAGGTCAGCCATGAGAATGTCATGACTGACCTTTTTTTACTTATTTTCCAAAAAAGCCTTTATCTCATCCGCAGACTTGATAACCCAGGGCTTAAACTGGAATGTGTTTTTGACGCCGTCCGTGAAGCATACCGTATTGTCTTTCAATTGAGAAACTGAAACGCCGTCTATCAAATTATCTGCATCGGTATCATTCAAGGCAAATATAATACGCTCGGGAACTTTTGCAAGAATATTATCTGAATAATACATAGTTTCCTTGACTACCGGGTATTCCAAGCAGCTGATGATAAAGTAAACTCCGCAGGACGAACCGTCGTCTATCATTTTTCTAAGCTGATGGGTAACGGATTCGTTAGAAGAGCGCATGGTGTTGTCCACACCCCAATCAAAGGGATCATCATTATCGACGATCGGCTCGGAGATGCTTTCTCCCAAGTATTCTTCCTCATCAACATTCTCGTCCTTCAGCATTTTTTGAACGATATCAAGCCACTGCAGATTCTTGATAAACACAAATACGTTCTTACCGTTGGCACCGGCGCTCTTATTAGCCTTATACTGCTCGTATATCTCGTGAACCATATTGATAATATCACCACGATTCATCGAATATTTGAAGCGATCCGAATAGCTTTCAAACGCCCTGTAAACCTCTATGGATCCGCAATCACCAACGATTGCATCACCGTCTATACAGTAAAGCAACACGGATTCATTGAGAATTGCAGAGGTCATATAAACGTTCATAAGGTTCTCAGCCATTTTTTCATTCGTACCGCAAATCAACATATTGTGCTTTCTTCTGCGGTCTACGTCGAGTACAAAGGGCGGTGCAACTTTGATCTTTTCGCCAAAATGAATTCTGGTAACAGAATTTGAATAAGAAGCCGTATCAATGCCACTCATATATTCAACCATAGCGGTTGTTCTGTTGCCTTCAAAGATCTGAGGCTTTTCATCAAGATGTGCGTATGTAGCTGCGATCTGATCCAAATACTTTCTTTGAGTTTCCTTGTCGCAGTATGCTGCTCTGAATCCTACGTTAGCCGACTCGATATACTCCTGGTTTACAACGGCTGTACCGATCGGGCCCTTCATGAGTTCAAGAGCCTTTGTATCATTTCTGTCCGTGAATAAATAGCGAGCATCATCCTCACCGCATTTCAGACCGATTCTTATACGCATCTGCTCGATGGTACCCTGCTGTAAGGTCAGATCGCGTATTACCTTGGTAGATTGGGTTGCCATCAAAAGATGTATGCCAAATGCACGGCCTTCCGTTACGATTCTCTTTGTAAGCTCTGCACAATTCATAGCAATCTTTCTATTCGTCGAATCATTGAACAGAATCTGGAACTCGTCCATAATTACCAATATTCTCGGCAGGGATTTGCCCGATGCTTCTGAATAGCCCTTAAGGCTGGTTTGACCGACAGATTTGAACAGCTCGCCTCTGCGGCCCATTTCAGCAACGAGATCCTCCAAAATGCTTTCTCCGAATTCCTGCATAGCATCAAGAGCAAGCAGCTTTATGTGTGGCAACTTGACAGACTCATAGATCTTAAACTCAGTACCACTCTTAAAGTCCATCAGATACAAATTCAGCTGATCGGGAGAATAATTCAGCATTGCACTCATAATCAGAGTATGTAACAGCGTTGATTTACCCGAACCGGTTGCACCGGCAATCAGACCGTGATGCGACGATCCCTCGCCCATATTCAGCTTAACAACGGCATCTCCCGCTGTAACACCCATAGGAATGGAGAGAGATTTTGCAGCGTTGCAGGAGAATAATTCGGGTGACAAGATATCCTGGAAAGCAAGACCCTTGTTCTTGAGCTTTTTAACACGGCTTGAGTATTCGGCAACGAACTCGCTCATCTGAGTGCCGGAAAGCATGTTGTTGACCCTTAACTTTAAGTTATAGGGTGACAATACGTACTCGGAATCCGAATAGCCAAAGCAGGTGCTAAGCTTTTGAATCTGCTCAACGTATTCGCTATGGTTATCATAGCGTGAAACGGTTGTTTCGGGATTATAGCAAATAACGGTATAAACGCCGCACTTGCTTCCGTTTTTCAGGACGTTCATAAGTGCTTCATAGGCTCTGTTATCAAAGCCCTTGGGAAAATCATAGATAAGCAGCAGCTGAACAGACTCCTGCTTGCTTGTGGAATGCTCGTTGTATTCTATAATATTTGAGAAATTGTTGCCCAGCTTTTCTTGAATAAATTCGTCAATATACGCGTTTAGCCTTGTAAGCTTTTCCTGAATAGCCTCTCCGCTCGTATAGATCTGGCCGTCAAAGGCATCGGGCATCTGCTTTTTGAACTCTAAATAAGGAACGATGCTGTTGCCACGCTTTTCACAGTCAAATACAGAAACGTTAAGCTTTCCATAGGGCAAGGATGAAAAGAAGCTCATCAATAGCGAGTGAGTTAATTCTGCCATCCTCGACTCTGTTTCTTCGGATGTGTTGATGAACATATTGAATTTATCATCCAGCTCACAGGTGAAGGGCAGCTCCAGGATGCGATTTCCGATATCCTTTTTAACCAGTCCCTTTCGAACACAGGCCGATACGATTTCAGGTGTAAAAATTTCAGCAGGATATTCTATGCTGCCAAGCATTATAGACTGGGGGAAGGAGTTTTCAATGTCAATCGCGTTTCCATATTCAACAGAATATCTCTTTTGCAACGTTGCCAAACGGTCTACAACCTTCTGTAGTTTTTCTCCATCCTTTGCTGCAAACAGCTTCTTTACTGCGGTCGGGAAGATCAATCCCTTGTTTTTTCTTCCCTCCATGATCAACATATACTTGTCTGCAAAGCTGTTGATCTCCTGGCTTGAAGGAATCGCTTTCAGGCTAAGCTCTAAGCCGTTAAGCCAGAAAGCTCCCTGCTCATAATTAATAGAGGTGCACATTTCGGAAAGTGATGCCACTCCCTCAGACAAATCTCTGAATCCGGTCTGCTCGCTTTTTTTGTTATGACAAATTATTGAGAAAATACCGCATCTGTTGCCATTGCGAATAATGTTTTTAAGCTCTGCAAGGTTTCTTTCGTCGAATCCGCTGGGGAAATCGTACAGCACCATAACGGTGATCGGAGCGACGTCGTTGGGGTTGCCTTCGTTATACTCAAAAATATTGTCATATTTGTTACCCAGTTTGTTTTGGATAAAATCGTCTATATAGTTACTTAATTGATACATTCTTTCGTGAATTTCTTCCTGCGTGGTAAACGCCTTGCCGAAGAACATATCGGGAACCCTCTTCTTCAATTCGAGGAACGGAATTATGCTATTTCCTCTGTTTTCCGCATCACATACGCAAAACTGCACCTTTGAAACCGGAGCAGACGAAAGAAATCCAAACATCAGTGAGTGTGTCAGCCTTGAAACGTTGGTGGTTGTTACGTCATTGTTTTCAATCATCCAATTGAATTCAGCATCTAGGGCACACATGACCGGCAGCCAGATAGCTCCGTCGCGAATAATCTTTTCGCACTTGCTTTCAAGCAACTGAACCAAGACGCTTGACTGAATGAACTCCTTGTATGGATAAGTAAGATAACCAAGTATGATATAACTTCCGAACTGTGTTCTCTGAGGATCAAGCTTTCCGTAATTGGCATCATAATCCTCCATCGCCGTTTTTAATTCGCTAATAAGAGAATCCGGCAAGATGTTATCCAAACGAACACAAATCTGTTCGGCAACATCATCAATATTTTTGTCAAGTTCCTGCTCCAAGAAGGCCATGTTTGCAGCATACTGTCTTTCAATCGCTTCTTTTCCATCAACAAACTCTTTGTCATACTCGGTTAAAGAATCGTTTGTAAGCTGCGGTATAGTTTCATTGATCTCCTTCAAAAGCTTCATGGTAGTATTCTTCAATACTATCAGTTCTTCATAATCGGCTTTTCTTTGAGATGATATCAGGTAATTGATACCATCAATTATACCGTGATGGTTTCTGCGAGAATATTTGATAACTAAGCTCTGGAACCTGCTCTTGATATCGTTTAATATCTCAAAATAGTTTGGATCCTCATCATATCTATCCGAAGATCTGTCTAAAAGCTCCTGCTCTTTTTTGATTTTCGTCTTTACAAAATACTTATCACTTGCAGCAAGATCTTCTTCCAATCTAAGGATTTCGTCATAAATGCCCTGGGCATCACGAATTATCTTTTGTGATTGAGATTTAATACCCGCATGACGAGCCTTATACTGTTCCGTTAATTTTTGCAATCCTTGAGCACGGGCTGATATAACGGCATTTTTGGAAGAGTTGAAGTTGGCAAACGTAGAGTTGATCGCATTTTCAGCCTCATCAATAAACGAATGCAAGTTTGCAACAATCCCTATCATATATTTATAGTTGATGGATTTATTCATATTTTCAACTCCTCCAAAGCTTTTTCAATTTCCTTCAGAATATCTATTGCATCGCAAATCCTTTTGTCCAGCTTATTGTGTTGCTTTTCAATATCACTTATCGCATGAAATAACGGGTCGTACTGCTTTTCATTCAAGTACATCTTTTCTTGTGAAATTGCTTTATCCAGATTTACATAGCTTCGATTTCTCTGCAATAGACATTCTTCAAGCTTTTTACTATTTTTCATTTTTACATTTTCCATCGCATTTTGTGCCAAAACCGACCTTCAGCGAGGTCGTTACCTGTAACGGATAACTAAAGATTTCGACCATTTCACCTGCGATTTCAGGATTTGATGTGTTACACACCAGTGTGTATTGCCTTAAATCATTGAGTAATCTGGGCACGTATCCATTCTCACCGTCATTTAAAATATCAATGATCAATTTAATGCCGATGCAAGTGATGAAATTGATATCCACCGATATGCCCGGCTCAAATTTTACGCCTTCGATATTTTCCTGGTTAGAATAAATGTGATGATTTGCTTCAACTCTGCCCGACAGATCTCCGCCATCGCCTAATGCACAGGCATAGCAGGGCATGTTCTTACCGGGAATATGATAAAAGATTTCGCCCGCATAGGCTCTCTCCCAGAATCCTATTGACAGGAAGGAAGCGGAGAAATAAGATGCTATTCTGTTAGTATACACGTCTGCCGTTCTGTTGTCAGCACAGCCGACAAATATTGTGTCGCCCGCATTGCAGAAATCCTCGAGCATTTTTTCGGGAACATTCTGAACTATACCCTTGAATTTTACAACCTCTGCGTTGGGGTTTATATTCAAAATTTTTCTTTCAAGAGCGTTAACCTTCAGATCTCCTACATCCTCAACGCCGCATTGGTGTCGACAAATGTTGTGATATTCCATAATGTCCGCATCCACGAGGAAGAAATGACCCACACCCGAGCGAGCCAGCTCCATTCCGACCAGACTGCCGACAGATCCACATCCAAGAATAACTACTCTCTTCTGCGACATTACGCTTGTTTCAAGAATTCCTTTGTTTCTTGAAAAGATGTTTTGGTAAAGATTATAGGTTTCGACCTCGACTCTTTTGCCGTAGCTGTAAAACTCGATGCCACCATCGGTAATTAAACCGCAAAGCTGCATCTTATCCTTGAGTTTAGGATCTTTTATAAACTTTCCCAGAAGTCTGCCATCCTTTTCTTTTCCGCGAGGAAATACGTTGAAAATGGCTGTATCCTTATAGTAGCGTCCGTATATATTTCTCTCTGTACTATCCTCTAATTGCTCCTGCGAAATAAATACTGTCTTGGGGATTTCTTCGCCGAAAAAGTTTTTAAGCATTTTTATCTCCTTTTCATTCCAAAGAACTTTTTAATATTTTCCCAAAGCGAATTTGACTTTTCTGAGCTTACTCCTTCAACGATAATCTTTGAAAGCAAGCCGGATTGATATAAATAGCACCTGTCTTTGTATATAAAAACATGCTTGCCAATGCTTTCAATAAAGGAGAAATAAACCCTTCCTCCCTTTTCCGGAGGGTCGTCAAATAGACAAATATATTTTGCCGTCTTTTTGATTTTAACACCCAGCTTTATTTCTTGCGAAAGGTACTCTAGGTCTTCCAGAATTTCACCCGAAACCTTTTCAACAAAGTCCTCTTTTTCATGGGCGTGCAGGATTTCGTCCCTGTATTTCAATCCGTTAAATTCTTCAATGCTTTTGCAAATGGAATTCATAACGTCCGAAAGCTTTACCTTATTAACAATATTAACTTGTAACGAATTGACGAAATCGGCGTTATCATCACCGTTTATCTGCTTGAGCAGCTCATCCTCTGTCAGCAAGGACAAGACGTTTTTAGGAAAATATTCATCTCCTACCTGGTAGGTGATTTTTTTGTACCTCAGATTTAGAGGCACGTGATATACTGTTAATCTGAATTTGGGATCAATATTTACAAGAGCAGATATTGCTCCTTGAGGTGCCAGCTGAGCATAAGAGTAGTTTGTTCCATCATCAGTATTAGAGAAAACATCAAAGGATCCGGGGTGTCTATGCCACAAGCCAATCAGGGAAAGATTCTTTTTGTACATTCTCGCAATCTTATTGATGAGATGGTTAACATACTTTTTATCGTACTCAAAATACGCTGCCTGAAATATTGAGCTTGGGCCGGGGTCAATTGATTCAACTACATACCACGTGTCATCTTCATAGTAACCCAAGAAAACACCACCCGTTTCGGTGGTAATCTTTTCCTGCGTTTCAGAAAGCAAAGCTATATAAGCTCTGTTAGAAAAAACAACTTTCATAATTTACTCCTAAAAAAATTCAAGTTCCCGTAAAAAGCAAGTTTTTAACGAGAACTTGAATATCTGGTATTAGTAGTTGCCTTCCAAAGCAACGTCGTCACTTATTTCTCCATTTATCCACATCTCGCACAACAACATCCACTTGCAAGCCCAGCTAAGTGCGGTTGCGGCAGATGTTGAATGGTTTTGACCTGCCCTGAAATATTTAGGATCGGCGGTACAAATGAAATATTCGTCCTCTCTGCCGAAGCCTTCTCTATAAATGTGGGGTAATCCCAGGCCGAAGCCTCTTCTGACGCAAGCATCATAGCTTCCGTAGGTCTGCTCCAGCAAGGGCATTGTTCTCTTAGCGATATCCTTTAGACGAGGAGAGATGGGAAGGATCTGTACCGAACCACCGTACTCACCATCGCTTGCGTGAGGATGCGAATTCTTATAAATAAGCATTACGTCCCAAACAATTCCTCCAGGTACGGGCTGCACCTTACCACGCCAATAAAGCCTTCCCGAGCCATCCTGCAGCTGCTGGATCTTGAACTGAGGGAAGAATTTCTGCATTGCCATAACCTCGGCTTTATACAGCTGAGGATCGTTTTGATACCAATAATATCCTGCCATACGAATTCTCCTTATGCAAGCTTTCCGGCAGGAACCTGGATAGCGGTCTGTCCTTCAGCCTGTGCTTCATGCTTAAACTCAACTTCGCCGGAGGGAGCAACAACAACGTCCTGTCCATTCTTCAATGCCTCTGCAAGAGCTCTGCGTCTTGCTACGATTGCTTCATTGTTCTGATTATCCATAACTTTATCTCCTCTTTTTTTATAGTATACTGTTTAGTGATATATCGCAAAAATTACGAGCGACGATTAGATCTGAATCTTCTGAGAATCTCGCCGTTCTCATTAATAACAGCTTCACTTTCATCGAAGCTTCTGACGATTTCTCCGTGGCTATTGATTGTCATAGTGCAATCTCTGATCATTGTTTCAGCAGAAGCATCGCCGTTCTGGAGTACTGTCTGTGCGAACGTATTGTTATACAGCTCTCCGCTCTCACTTGCCAGAGTTGCCAAATCAACGCCAACATTCTGGCTACGAACGCGAGTATACTCCATATATTCAGCCATCTGTCTGAGTGCGTTAGCGTCAGCTTTAATAAAGCCGGAGGTTTTAATTAAGTGCTTTGTGTAATTGAAGAGCTTTTTGATCGTTCCCCATATTGAAGTAACGACAGCAAGAAGAATTTCAATAACAAACTCTATAATGCCGAATAACCAATCGCCATCAAAGAAATTTTTGATAGCATGCCAAAAAGCTTTGAGTATTTTTACTATAAATGTCCACAGACATCCGCCTACCAGGGCGGTTAATATAGGAATCCAGAAGAGCTCATCGCTGTTCGGCTCCAGAGAAACAAATCCATTTCCGATAATTCCACCAAAGATCATTCCTAAGATGGAAAAGATATACATAAAGATAATCTTTGTTTTCTGCCATCTTAATCTTTTAACATTCTTGGAAACCATTGCTTTCCAACAATCGTAGCAAAGTGGCTTGCCGTCATACTCTTCATCGTTTACCTGATATGTATCAACACAATCCTGGCAAATCTGCTTGCCACATTTTACACATTTGGCAACGGCTCTTTCATTTTGATGAAAATGACAGGTTGCCGCTCCTGCATGTGCATTCGACGGAGGTGTAAACGTCGGCGCCGGTGGGGTGAAAGTAGGAATGTTGTTAGCCATAATATTCTGTTCTCCTTTAAAAATATAAATTAAAATGCTATTAGAATCTGACGCTGTTGTATTGATCAAGTGCTTCGGCAATTCTGTTTAGCCTTGGAATTGCCGCTTCCAAGGTGGCAATAGGGGATTGTGTTAGTGTCGCAACACGTTTTACAACCGACTTAAATTGTTCGCCTTGACTATCATTCCATCCGCTTACGTTACCAGCACTTTTAACATCCTCGCTAATGCTTTTAAGCGTGTCGATAGTACTTTTCAAATCTTTTGCTAATTGTCTAACTGCTTCAGATGAAGCCGAAATCTGAGACACGGTGATACCTCCTTATGCGTTTTCATAAATTTCAATAATTCTGCTTAGGGTTTGAAGCGTTTGGTAACAGCTTGACAACTGACTTATCGGTGCTTTCATAGCCTCGTTACATTGCTTAACTATTTCGCCAACCTCTTTGTACTTAGCATCACTCCAGCCGGATCCTGCCTCCTCATATGTTCTAAGCATATCTTTAGAGGCACTTTTCAGTGCAGTTGCCGCGTTAACGCAAGCATGACTTGCCCTATTCACCGCGGTTCGCGTAACATTTACATTTGCCATTTATTAACCCTCCTATCCTCAAGAATTTAAATATTCATTTAAATATTGGATACACTCATCAACACAAGATTTACTGTGTGTAGCCATATCGGATGAATAGCTTTCCAAATTGCGAGCCTGCGTTTTCAGCTTGTTCGCATCCTGATTAATCGAGTTCTTAAGCTTTTTCATCTGTTCAAACTTGGACTCATTTCTTTGAACTTTTGCTTTAACTCTCGCATGCTCTGCCTCGGTTGCACATTTTTTTGCGTGGAGCTTTTCCAGCTCGGATTTTTGCGATGCCATTTCCTTTTTTTTCGAAATGATTCTCGAATTAAAATGAGAGGCTTCCGACTCTAAGGATGAGATCTGCCCATCCAATGCCGATGTATCGATCTGAGGGGAATCATCTCCGTCGCTTTTTTGACTTTGCAAAGCACTTCGCTGTGCTCGTAGCACAGCCAGACGACCTTCTAAATTGGCCTTGCGTGCTTCAAGCTCTGTCGCTTCCTTTTCAGCAGAAGCAAGCCTGTTCTTTGTTTCCTTTATCTCCACCTCTATCCGAGACAGTTCATTTTCAAGCTTCTTCTGATTTTCCTTTAATTCCTTGAGGATATTTTCCTGCGATTTCAGCTTTTTATCGCAATACGAAATCACCTCAGTGGTATTTCTGCTGATCTTGCCTGAAAATCCCGATATATTTCCCTTAAATGCTTTAAGGGAATCTCTGACCCTTTCTAAAGAGGAAACCTCAACGTCAACATACGGCATTTATACCACCCCCGTCATTTTTGAGTAACGATAGACTCAAATTTCTTGAAATCAGATGAAAGTCTATCCGCAGAAATCATTACGTCCTTAGCGTTTGACGCAACCTTGGAAACCATTTTCGAGAGCGTTTGATGCTTATCATCGTTCCAATTAACTCCCGCCTCTTTGATATCTGTGCTAAGCTTTTTCACGGATAACTGAAAACGCTGTACCTCTTTTGTTATAGAATTCATACTATTCATATCTGCCTCCGGAAATATACCGTCTTATGACAGCTTCATCAACGATTTTGTATTCTGTTTCTCCGAACGAGTCGATTGCATCGAAATCCTTTTTTAATTGTCGCCTACAATTAAAATCAATAAGCATAACGTATTGGCGAGGAAGTCGTGTGTTTTTTACATAAATAGTATTGCAAACGATCGCGGAAAGCTTCAAAATCGCCCTCCTGACCGTTTCGTAAAGCCTGTCATTATTAATAACTGCTTCGTTGCTTAAGCACTTTTTTAAATCAACTATGTATGTCAGAATGGCTATATAATTTTCTGTATTCTGCTTTCGCTGCATCGGAATATTCAGGGAATTGATGGCCTTGTTTCCAACCATTTTGCAAAAGCCGTCTATTTCAGTTTTAAACCTCACGCATTCATCCTCTGTTAAGAACGTACGGACAGAGAGCATTTTGAAATAGTTGCCAATATTACGTGTCAGAAAGCACTCGCATTGGTTCTCAAGCTCCAGTAGCTTAGCGTTGCTCGGATGATATACCAAAGCTTTTTCTAAGAGCAGCTTTGCTTGTTCGTATTTTCCTAAATAAAACAGACGACCGATTCTTTGGATTATCTGATCGGGTGCGACGTGTAGAAAAACATCTGCGATATTGACATTTATGCTTTGCGGCTCTCTGTTAATATGAATTACACCTCCGCAATACTTACACTGAAAATCGGACGTATTGCTTGGGATATAATCAATAATCGCACCGCAATTCGGACAGTTTAGAGCTTCCAATATGTTATTCATATCACTTACCACGCAATCTTAAAGCTCGTGAATAAATGAATTGCAGGTTTTTTTCAACCAATTCCTTATCATCCCACAATACATATTCTCTGACCACAGAAACAAAAAGTCTTACGTACGGTAGTAAATCCGCATCCGCACAGCCTATCTCCTCCGCCAGTTTAGTAGTAAAGCTGACATACAAGGTATCTAATCCTTTGGCACGCGCCCTTAGCAATTCACCGTACCGTGGACTTCCCGCTACTTGATATATAAACTTTAATTGTTTTTTATTCGCTTCAATTTTTTCAAAAAGACCGTCGAAGAGTTCTTTGAAACTCTCGGTTTTTTGAATAACCGACCAACAGATGGATCGAGTCACGTTTTTAAAGCCCCATACGGTAGCTTCCAAAACTATTTCTTCTTTGTTTGAAAAGCGATAGTATATACTGGTTGCCTTCAACCCCGTCGCTTGACATAGGGTTCTGATGGTTGCGTGCTCCAACCCTATGTCAACAAGACAGTCGAAGCATTTTTTTAGAATAATCTCTTCTTGCGTTGTGTTGTCTTCAAAAAAATTCACCTTAGTGTATCCTCTTGCTTTGTATGTGTATGTAACGCTCGTTACACAATGTCGAAAAAATAAAATGTCTTGATAGTGAAATATATCAGTAGTTATACTTTGTTTGTTAGTTATTGTTTAATTATTTGTTCTCCTATTAGTATAATAGATGTATAAAAAAGGTTATAAAAACCATAAAAATGATATAAAAATGCAAAAAAACATAGATTTGAAGAAATATATATGATTACCTTGACAAAAATCGACTTTTGTGGTAAACTTATGTCAATAATATATTTTAAAAAATAACTCCTATTATACTAATTGGTGACGCAATTGAATATTTCGCCAATTTTGTCTGCCATTATCATTTTATGCTCTAAAAGCGAATGAACGTATCTGTTCAGTGTCACCGTCGTGGAAGTATGGCCAAGGATTTCGGACAACGTTCTGGCGTCCACACCGCACTCAATTGCCCTTGTTGCAAATGTGTGTCTCAATGAATGAAAGCCCTTATGCTGAATATGTAACTTTTCTAACAATTTCGAAAACCTGCGCTGATATGATCTCGTGGATATTTCCTTTTCGTCTTTCGAAACAATGAGTTTTGAAAGGCTTTTTTTATTTATCTTCTCTATGTATGGAACAATTTGTTTAGGAATGGGAATAATTCTTATAGATGCTGCGGTCTTGGGAATATCTGTTGTACGGCAATACCGTCCCTCATCATTTTTACAATAATAACAGGATTTGGTGATTCTCAGCAATCGACGATCTAAATCAATATCAGTCCATTCCAACGCCATCAATTCTCCAATACGTATTCCGGTATATAGGGATAATATTATTCCAAAATACATTCCGCAATCATCGTTGTTAATGATGTATTCTTCTATTTTTCTTTGCTCTTCCAAGGAAAAACATTCGACCTTTCTTTCGCTGTTTTTTGGGCGCTTTATTTTATTTCCATTGTACTCGTCGGTAAATCCTAATACGCATGCCGTTTTAAGCGAATTCTGAATAACTGTGATTATGGAATTGACTGAATTTGTTGACAAGCCTTGTCCGTTTTTAAGATTGCCATTCTGCATCAAATCCGCCACAAAGCTTTGCAACTTGTACGTTGTTATTTCTTCGATCTCATACTCTCCCAGCCGTGGAATAATGTGCTGATAAACAATTTCATAATAGCGATTGTACGTACGCAATTTTAACGTAGGCTTAATATACGTACTCAACCATTCGGGTAACCATTCTTTAAATAACATGTTTTCTCCTTATGCATTAGAAATAAATATTCGAAATTGTCAGTAAAACTGCAATAACGTCTATAATAAATTATACCACTATAGGTTGCTATCTCTTTATTGCCCTTCGCTGATTTCATAACAAAGCACCTCCTAGTTATAAGTTTACTATGAAATTAGTTGTTTGAGTAAGGCTTTTAAAATTATAAAAAAAGGCAGAGGCCCGGGAGCCTCTGCCTAAAATATTGCTTTCTTGGGAAGGTCGCTTTTATGGGCCTTCCTTTTTTAGCAGGTGTTTGGTAGCTTTGCTTTTTTGTGAGCTTGCTCTGCTGTAATGAGAATTACTCCAGCTCGTCGCCGCAAACGCACTTCTCGGCCATGCCAAAGAGTCTGCGGAAGAAGTTGCCGATAGCATTCCAGAACTTAGTCCAGCCGCTTGCCTCACACTTGGAGTGATCCTTTTCCTCAGGCTCCTCGGGATCCTCGGGATCCTCGGGATTCTCGGGATTCTCGGGGTTCTCGGGATTCTCAGGATTCTCGGGATTCTCGGGGTTCTCAGGGTTCTCAGGGTTCTCGGGGTTCTCGGGATTCTCGGGATTCTCGGGATTCTCGGGGTTCTCGGGATTCTCGGGGTTCTCGGGATTCTCGGGGTTCTCGGGAGCGGCGGGCTCGTAATCGGGATCCCAGGCACCGCAATCGCAAACGCCGTCAACGTAAGAGTGCTGATGAACCTCCTCGGGAATTCTCTCCCAAACTGTGTAAACGTAGGTATCCTTGTTTACTATAATGGTGTCACCGGGGTTGTACTCAACGCCGTCGATCTCCCAGCACTTGAATCTGAAGCCCTCGTCGGGAATAAGTGTGCAATCCTCAAGAACGAAGCTGTCACCGGGGAAGAACATATCGCCGGGCTGTGTGCCATAGCCACCGTCTGTGGGCTGATAGGTAAGGATATACATAGGATCCTCGTCACCAACTACAACGATATGACCGAAGCGATCGGTTTCGAAGGTAATGGTGTTCTCATTCCTCTCGATCTCAACAACCTTGAGAAGCTTAAATTCGTCAGAAACAATGCAAACTCTAACGGTCTTATGCTCCTGAATTTCAATAGGAGCATCCATTGTAATTGTATATTTACCGGCAGGAACAACAGGATATGTCATATCCATATAATCGTAGGTAACCATTACATTATACCAAGCGTAGTATGAGGTGTTGTCACCAAACTTGTAGTAAATATCCTCCTGAAGTCCGTCGGGAAGAGCCTGCTCGTTTCCTATGGCAACGTTAATTGTTACGTTAGGATGGATAATCATATCGCTGTGGCTGAAATCAAATACAAGATTGCTCTCAACGTCGGTATAGTTTTCAAGGTATCCTTCCTGACCGAGGTCTGCAGGAACCGTTATTTCACCGTCACAATGCTCACATATATAAAGCATTACGTCACGTTCGATACCGTTATAGGGGCCTTTCACGAATACAATTCTGTTAGAGCACTCGTCCTCAATGCGATTAAGTCCGCAAGGACAGGAACGGAAGTGAACACCCGTATGCTCGCCAAGGCTCTTAATAGGAGTCCAATCGCCCATTTCGTGGTCACAAGCCCACTCCTCTACATATACCGAGTAAACTCTCTTACACTCGGAGCAGGAGGAAACCACAGCGTCAAGTCTGGAATACTGAGAGGGACCGTAAACCTCATTTTCAACAAGGGTACAGTCAACTCTGCCCTCCTCACCGCACTCAAGACAGGTTGCAAGGTGGCCGTCGTCAAAGGCGAGATGCTCGGTGGCATTGCCGTATCTGTGACCGAGAGCGGGAACGCTGCCCCAATTGTCGGTAACATATACAGGCTCGGTCGCCTTAACGTCCTTATAGATCTGACCGCACTTGGTGCAACGGTAGCTGTGCTCGATACCCTCCTCAGTACAGGTGGGAGCCGTTCCGCGAAGCAGCTCAAGGCTGCAGGCGTCACAGGTCTTGGGAGTGAACTCAAAGGTAACTAAAACGGAATCTCCGAACTTAAAGATTGCCGCCTTCTCACCGTTAATATATACCTCAAAGCTGCTTGTTTCTCCGAAGGTATAGCCTTCCGCAGGAGAAAGAGCCATTATAAGGGTAATCTTGTTGTTGGGTCTGAAGCTATCGTTTTCACCGTATTCAAAGCCGTCCTTGCCACTGTCTGTCCAAATAATACCATTTTTCTGATTGGGATTTTGTAAAGCAAGGTCAGAATTCGAATAGAATGTATCTGCTTTTACACCGGTATATTCTGGCTTTTCACCTACAACGGGAGCAGTGATGGTAACGTCAAGTCTGTTTACTACCGCCTTGGGACACTCAAAGTCAACAAAGATAGACATTGTGTCCTTGGCAGAAGTAACCATAGAAGCCTCGGCTTCAATTCCGTTTATGCTACCGATAACCACGTTACCTGCGTTTTGAATATATGCAAAGCTGTTGCCGGACTTTGCCTGAAGATATACGATCAATCTATAGGTATGACCGGGAATAAAGCTGTCGTTTGCGCCAAGGGCTTCAAATCCGCTTGTGATATCATACCATACAACACCGTTTATTGTACCACTGTAAATACCGTCTGCAGGATAGTAACTGCTCGATGCTGCTGTTGCGCTGAAGTTAGGCTTGCTTCCAGGTGTGGGAGGATCGATACTTATATCAACCTGACCGATTATCTCGTTGTCGCAGGATAGCGCAAGATATGCCGTACCCTCGGTTGCATCATTATCTGTAGCGTATTTGTTAATGGTGAATGTATAATCGCCACAGGTTACAGTATAGCCTAATTTATCTCTTGCCTCATTATAATCAAGAGTCTTATCGCCTGTTACTCTGTACTTAACAAGGATCTGATAGTGTTCACCGAGCTTGAAGGTATAGCTTGAATTAATCTGCTCGGAGCTTGAGCCGTTTATCTTATACCAGAATACATTGGTAACCTCTACACCGGAGGTGGAGGCGGTAACGTTATAGTTAGGCTTTTCGCCTGCAACAGGTTTGATCTCGCCATTAAGGGCAACACGGCCAATAGTTTCAGGAACTCTGAAATCGGTTTCGATGAATATTACACGAGGCTGGCTCTCAAAATATGTATATGTGGATGCCTGACCGTTAATTGTGTAATTTGCGTTAGATGTTCCTGCCTTAAACTCATACTGCTCGCCGCATATTACCTTAACCTTTACGGTGTAGATTTTACCTTCTACGAAAGTCTCATCTGAAGCAAGCTTTCTGCCTGTGGTTTTTTCATACCAAGCAACTCCATTGGTAAAGCTGCTGTCGTTATAGGAGGAGTCTACGTTAATAGTATTGCTGCTTGCGGTATAGTTAGGTCTTGCGCCTGAGATAGGAGCTGTAACTTCAACGTCAAATTTTTGGACTTCTGCGCGCTGGACAGCAAACACCTTGGTAATGGTAAGGGTTTCTCTATCCTCAGAAAGTGTGTAATCGTTTACGGAATATCCATTAATGTAGGAATTGAAGGAGCCCTTGGAATTGAATTTGTATCCGAATTTAGACTTAACTACAAGTCTGTATTCATAATAGTTTCCAAGAGAGCTTACAATCGCACCGTCAGAATACTTAACACCGTTTTCGTTGTACCAACCCTGGCTTACAACATTAAAGCCATCGCCCGTAACAAGGGCGGTGTCAAGGGGCTGATTATATGTGGGAGCTTCAAGGAAGCTTGCGTTAATATAATTGATGTAGGTACAAAGCTCGCCGTAGTCAACGGTGATCTTTACCGACTTGCGATCTTTTGCAAGCTCATAAGTATTAACACTTGAGCCATTTACATAGAGATATAGATAACTGCCGAAAACATATCCGTCATTTGCAGAAACGTCAATGGTTACCCTATAACCCATACCGCGGGTAAAGATATCGGAGCTTAACATTTCGCCATAATACTCGGGATTTTCTAAGTTATACTGATACCATCTTACTCTGTTTACGGTAGCACCGGAAATGTTAATACTAACATCCTTGTCAATCTTCTCATCAATCTTCGGGGTAGAAAGACCCGATATGCTAAAGCCGTAGCAGAGCATATCCTCGTCTGCAAGGATTGCAGATGAAGTAATCGGTGTTGCAATAATTACGGTCATCACACAGACAACCATTAAAAATACTGCAGATAAGCGTGTAGCAATTCTTCTCGTTTTTTTCATTTTTCTTTCCTTCCTTTCTTTTTTGTAAAGGATGATTTATTTAAAGCGAAAATAGCTAAAATGTAAGCTTAAGTTCGCAAAAACAGGAGTTTGTGCCGATTGCTCGGCGTGATAAATTACTCTGTTTTACACGCAGTCAAAGAACCAGGTAAGGAGAATCTGATATCTCGGGTCTGCGTCACCGTAGAACTCGGCTGCTGTCTCGTGTTCGTTTATAAATACCGTAACGCCGGGACCGTAGTAGCCGGGTGCAAACTCGTGGCCCTCATCTGCCTCCAAAACTATATAAACCTGGTAGAAGCCACCTTCTACGAAGGTCTCGCCGTCAGCCATAAGCCTTGCAGTCTCAAAGGTGCCGTCGCTCTCGGTGTAGTCATACCAGAGCACGTCGCCTACGTGGAAGCCCTCGTAAACGCAGGTGAAATCAGAGTCGGGAAGCTCGCCGGGGACAGCTCCGTCTACGCCAACCACGCCAACATGCGAAACCGTCGTGTCATTGCATCCGATGTAGGTGTAAAGCTCGATTATATCTCCATCTACCTGTATAGTCCAGCATCTTACGTAATTTATAGTTGCAATCAGCTCGTAAGGCAGGTCCTCGACACCACAAGCAAGCTGATAGCCGTCCTTAATTCGTATGCGGGCTCTGATATAATATCTGTCACCCGAGGTCTCAAAGCGATAGTCTGCTCCAAAGGGATCGAGAACAATTTTGTCGGTGGATTCATCGTAGGTTTCTTCGCCCCAATCTACCGAAATGATCTCAACGCCCTCCTGAAGTGCGTAGGGCTCGTCGTCGGTAGCAGGCTTTTCACCCGTATAGGGCATGGTAATTCCCAGTATATCAATTCTGTCTATGGTCTCGCCGTCGGGATCGGGATCGGGTGTAGGATCGGGATCGGGCTCTGCCTCGGTTACAGCCTCAAAGGTAAAGATCTTGGAGTTAAGGTCGTAGGTGAGGTCGTAGATACCTGCGCTCGGGATATAGAGCATTGAGCCCTCGCCAAAGGTCATCACGGTAACAAGAGAACGGTCCGAATCCTCGTGGAGAATCATAGGAAGTGTCTCAAAGGCAGAGTTGTTAATATAAATATTAGCACTTGCACTGAACTCAAAACGCTTTGTAACTATGCCGTCACCGTCGGAATAAGCCTCCTCGTAGGTGTCGCTGTAAAACAGATATACCAATGCGTTCGCATAGCTTACGTCGTAAATATCAATCATCAGCACGCCTGTTTCTACGTTATAGGTAAGGTCGGCCTTGCAGTTCCAGACGAAGCTGAACATATTGTAGCTCGACTTAAGCTTTGCAAGCGAGGTGTCAACAGAAGGATCGAAGCTTATGGGAAGTGTCTCATAGTCGCTGTCATTGATGGAAAGGGTATCGCCTGCCGAAACGGCGAGACCAGTATACTTAAATGTATTTCCCTCGGAATAAACGCTGATAAATCTGCCCTCGTGGTAGATTATGTACTCCTCGGAGGTAATGGGGTCGTCGTCGCCTCCGATGTCATCTCCGCCACCAATATCATCGCCACCTTCACCGCTCGAGGCTGCAACGATTCTGATGGTTTTCGTTTCAAAGTTGAAATAAACTTCAATTGGTCCGGCAATCTTTACGCTGATTATTTCTGCGGTGAGATTGCTTGCTACCGACGAGTCGGTATTTTCAAGTGTAGCGTAGCTGGTAGTAGTGTAATCCGCTTTGGACATTTCGCTGACCGAAAGATAACTATTCGCAGCCATTGTTTCAACTTTTACATATAATTCATTTGGATTATCGGGATTTTTTGTGAAATAAAGCGTTTGATTTCCGTTGGTATAATCAATAACCGAAAGGAAGATTATGTAATCATCAATATTTCCGCTTTCGTCGCCACCACCGTCCTTGGGTGTTATGGTTACAGTGCCGCTTGAAATATTATAGCTGAGAGTGTACTTGCCGGCCATTGAGAAGAAGAGCATAGTCGCACCCTCTGCCTCTACAACGTTGGCAATGCCCGAGGGAGTGTCCTCGGATATGCTGACAGGCAGGAAGGTGTAGTCTCCTCTCAAGAAGGCTACGTTGGTATATTCGTCCGCTTCAAGCTCGTAGGTAAGATAGCCGTCGGCTTCTACAAGGTCAATAAACTCGCCGTCAAGATACATAACGTAGCCGTCACTGAAATCTTCTATCTCAATAATATTGATCACGTTGCAGAAGGGGATATATTCGATAACGTAGGTGCCTGCATTTTCAAGAGTGATGCCGTATGCGGTCTTTGTAACGAAGCCGTCCCTGACAGTACCTCTGTAATCGTCAATGGCATTGCCCTCTACGTATACCGTGGAGAGAAGTGTCCAGGGCTTTATGCTGTAATCGTTACCGATATAGAAGCTGTCTCCTGCCTCGGCAGAAAGTATGCCTCTGTAAATGTATATATTTTCAAGGTCAATCCTATCAAGCCACACGTCCTGTCTTGAGAGCGCCTCATTGGTAAGCGGCCAGGTGTAGTACTTATACTCGTCACTGCCAACCTCAAGGGTGATTTTTTCCATTTCGACGGTATCACCGTCAAAAACGGTAATAGAGGGTGTCATTACATTTGGAAGATTATGACGTGTCAGGGTTATCTTACCGTCGCCGCCTATATCAAAGGCAAGCCACCAGTCAGAAATCACACCCTCGGCAAATACTATCTCGCCGCTCGTACCACGAGAGTAGGACCACTGATCCCAAGCATTTGTGTCGCTGAGATCGTCATAGTCATAGACTGTGTCGGTGTCCATATCTATAATGCGCAGAGAGGTGGATTCGTCCGAGCCGAAAAGACCGAACACGTATGCCTTCATCTCTGGGTCATCGTAGTAATCGGTATAGCTCATCGGGAAGAGCACGGGCATGTTATCGCTGCGTGAGCTGGTAATCTCAACGACCATTCCGCTGTGAACGTAGCCATTCATAGAAAGCTGAGCTGTGCCGTTTTTATTAAGGATAAGCTCCATGTCGGAGGTGGAGGTGGTGCGGATCTTTTTAGTAGTAGGATCAATATTTCCATAAACCACACCAAGCGAGCTGAGAAGCTCCTCAACTACGGTATACTCAAAGATAACGGTGGGGTCATCGGTAAGGCAGAAGCTTACAGACTGCCCTGCGCTGACCGAAAGATCAGAGAGGGAGAGCGAAATAGTCTCGCCACCTTCCGACAGGACGGTAAGTTCCCTCGAGGGGGTGCCGTCAAGACAAACCGAAAGTCTTGCCTCAAGCTTTGGAAGAGAAACAGACTCAAGCTTGTTTCCCTCGCTGTCGAAAAGACCCTCGCAGAGAGAACACTGATAGTGATCTACACTGCCATTCTCAAAGAGAGTTGCAGGGGTGCCGGGTATAAGCTCGAAGAGGCTATGATCGCCGAGCAGATAGGTAGTGTCCTCGTCACCGCATATTTTACAGGTGCGTATTGCTTTACCTGTTCTGAGGCAGTCGTTTTCCTCAACTAAGACGAATTCACCGTAGTCGTGAGAGGCGAAGCTGCCCTCACGTCTT
Source organism: Eubacteriales bacterium (assembly GCA_045536065.1). Lineage (GTDB taxonomy): Bacteria > Bacillota > Clostridia > Oscillospirales > CAG-272 > UBA1740. The sequence continues at coordinate 41,219 of JAZSMV010000107.1, forward strand.
TCCTCTGTGGCGTCGCAAAGGGTACATTCACGCACCTCAAGGGCTTGTAATTTACAGGTCGCTTCTTCACGAAGCTCCCATTCGCCGAATACGTGCTCGCACTCGGGATCTCCCGTGGAGCCGCCGTCATCGGGCTCGGTAGGGTCACAGGACGATAAGAAAACAGTAACGGATAAGGTGAGTAAAAGTAACAAGAATAATAAACCAAATCTTCTTTTCATTTTTCTTTCCTTCCTTTCTTTCTTGTTCCCCTGCCCTGGCGGACAGGGGATATTTTTCGTTAAAGTGCTTAAATTATATTACTTGTTTTTAAATACGTCTAAAAGCTCGGAGAATCTCTTTTCCTTGAATACTGCTATAAGATCGTTAAAGCTTCTCTTTCTGAGTCCGAACCAGATTCCTGCATATCCGCCTGCGGCGGCTACCACGGTAGATCCTGCTACGATTGCGATTATTCCGCCCACGCTAAGACCCTCATCGGAGTTGTTGGGATTTTCGGGATTCTCGGGGTTCTCGGGGTTCTCAGGATTCTCGGGATTCTCAGGATTTTCAGGGTTCTCAGGATTCTCAGGATTCTCGGGATTTTCGGGGTTCTCGGGGTTCTCGGGGTTCTCAGGATTCTCGGGGTTCTCAGGATTCTCGGGATTTTCGGGATTTTCGGGATTCTCGGGATTCTCGGGGTTCTCGGGGTTCTCGGGATTCTCGGGGTTCTCGGGATTCTCGGGATTTTCGGGATTCTCGGGGTTCTCGGAATTCTCGGGATTCTCGGGATTTTCGGGATTCTCGGGATTCTCGGGATTCTCGGGATTCTCGGGATTCTCGGGATTCTCGG
>JAZSMV010000017.1:0-7339 GCA_045536065.1 Eubacteriales bacterium
CCTAAGACCGCTTGGCCTCCGACTTCAAAACGCAAAATTCGTAGAAAATCTTGATATATAAGGAGGGAATAAAATGGAACACAGTTATAAATCTACAGATATTGAATTCCCTCAGCAGAGAATAGAGCTGCGTGATATGGAAAAGGAGGTAAGACAATCCTTCATTGAGTATTCAATGAGCGTTATTACCTCAAGAGCACTTCCCGACGTCAGAGATGGTATGAAGCCCGGTCAGAGAAGAATTCTCTATGCTATGTATGAGGACAATCTCACCCATGACCGCCCCTTTAGAAAATCTGCGACCACAGTTGGTAACGTGCTCGGTAGATACCATCCCCACGGCGATAGCGCCGTTTACGGCACTATGGTAAGAATGGCACAGGACTTCTCTCTCCGTTATCCTCTTATTGAGGGTCACGGTAACTTCGGTAACGTTGACGGTGACGGCGCAGCAGCATACCGTTATACCGAGGCGAGAATGGCGAGAATTGCCGACTATATGATGAGTGATATTGAGAAGAACGTTGTTCCTATGACGAGAAACTTTGATAACACAAGAGATGAGCCCACAGTCCTTCCCTCCCGTCTTCCTAACCTGCTTATCAACGGATCGGTGGGTATCGCGGTTGGTATGGCGACAAATATTCCCCCTCATAATCTTACCGAGGTTATCGACGGAATAGTTTACAGAATCGACAACCCTGAGTGCTCTGTTGACGATCTTATGATGTTCATTAAGGGTCCCGACTTCCCCACCGCCGCAGTTATCTACGGCTCCCGTGGTATCAGAGAGGCTTATGAAACGGGCAGAGGTAAGATTTACATCAGAGCAAGAGCCACTATTGAGGACGAGCACAGACGTATAATCTTTACCGAGATTCCCTATATGGTCAATAAGTCTATGCTTATCGAGAGCATGGCAAATCTGGTTAAGGAAAAGAAGATCGAGGGCATTACCGCACTCCGTGACGAGTCCGGCAGAGGCGGTATGAGAATCGTGGTTGAGTACCGCAGAGATGCAAACGCTGAGGTCATTCTCAACCAGCTTTACAAGTACACACAGCTTCAGGATACCTGCTCTGTAAATATGCTTGTTATAGACGGCGGAGAGCCTAAAACGCTTAATTTGCCAACTATACTTGACAAATACATAGGTTTCCAGAAGGAAGTTATAGAAAGAAGAACAAGATTTGATCTTGAAAAGGCACTTCGTGAGATCCATATTCTCGAGGGTTATCGAATCGCTACCGATAATATCGACGAGGTAATTAAGATCATTAAGGGATCTGCTTCTATTCCCGATGCGAAGGCAGCTCTTTGCGAGCGCTTCGGCCTTACCGACACTCAGGCGCAGGCTATCGTAGAGATGACTCTCGGTAAGCTCTCCGGTCTTGAAAGACAGAAGGTTGAGGACAGAATTGCAAAGCTTGAGGTGGTTATCGCAGAGCTTCGCTCCATTCTTGAGAGCGAGGAGAAGCTTGCAGGACTTCTTAAGGATGAGCTTGAGGAGATCAAGAGAAGGTATGGTGACGCACGTCGAAGCGAGCTTACCGAGGCTACCGAGGAGATCGACCTTGAGGATCTTATTGAAAGACACACCTGCGTTATTACAGTTTCGCACACCGGTTACATCAAGCGCCAGAGAGCAGACGTTTATTCTGCACAGAACAGAGGCGGTAAGGGTGTTATCGGTATGACCACCAAGGAGGATGACTTCGTCGAGGACGTTATAGTCGCAAACAGCCATTCCTACCTTATGTTCTTCACCAACAAGGGACGTGTTTACGCAAAGAAGGCGTACAGAATTCCCGAGGCAGGCAGAACCGCCAAGGGCACTAACCTTGTTAATATCATCGAGCTTATGGACGGCGAGTTCGTAACCGCAATTATTCCTATTACCGAGTTCGTTGAGGGCGAGTATCTTACAATGGTAACCAAGCTTGGCGTTATCAAGAGAACTCTTCTCTCCGAGTTTGAGTATCAGAGAAAGAGCGGTAAGATCGCAATTAATCTTGATGATGACGACGAGCTTATCTTCGTAAGACACACCAAGGGCGACGAGTCGCTTATCCTTGCTACAAGAAACGGTCTTGCAGTAAGATTTGACGAGAACAACGTTCGTTCTATGGGACGTACCGCAAGAGGTGTAAGAGGTATTACACTTCAGGACGAAGACGTAGTAGTCGGCGTATGTGTTGTTGACGAGAGTAAGTCTCTGCTTACCGTAACCGAAAACGGTATGGGTAAGAGAACGCTCTTCTCCGACTTCCGTGAGATGAAGCACCGTGGCGGTAAGGGTGTAACCTGCCACCACATCAGCGAAAAGACAGGTAAGCTTGCCGCACTTGTAACCGTTTCGGATGACGACGATATAATGCTTATTACAAACGAGGGTACTATTATCAGAACCAACGTTTCGGGCATTAATATTTACTCCAGAACCGCAAGCGGCGTAATCCTTATGCGTCTTGACGAGGGCTGCAGCATCAACAACGTAGCTCGTCTTGAAAAGAACGAGGAGATTGAGGAAAAGAGCGAGGCCGAGGAGGCAGCAATCACTTCCACTCCCGAGGCAGACGTTCAGCCTGCACAGTCAGAGGAATGATCCTTCTGATTGACCGATCAATTTAAAGAATAATAAAAAAATAAAAATAAAAAATAAAAATCCGCTAAAATGCGGTAAGGAGGATTTACCATGACATTCAAGGAAAAACTCGTTATTCTCAGAAAGTCTAAGGGTCTTACCCAGGACGATTTTGCAAGCGCAGTAGGCGTTTCCAGACAGGCAGTTTATAAGTGGGAGAGCGGCCAGTCCTATCCTGAGGTTCCCAAGCTTCTCGAGATCAAGCTCCTCTTCACAGTTTCCATTGACGAGCTTCTTGACGACAACTATGACATTCCTCTTCCTGAGAAGAAGAAGAGAAAGAGAGCTCCCAAGGCAGAGCCTAAGGCTGAAGCTGAGGTTAAGGCTCCCAAGGCAGCACCTGCTCCCAAGGCAGCTCCTGTTGCACAGCCCGCACCTGCACCTGCTCCCAAGGCAGCACCCGTAGCACAGCCCGCACCCGCTCCTGCTCCCAAGGCGGCTCCCGTAGCACAGCCTGCACCCGCTCCTGCTCCCAAGGCGGCTCCCGTAGCACAGCCTGCACCCGCTCCCGCTCCCAAGGCAGAGCCCGTTGCGCAGCCTGAGCCCAAGGTTGATACCGTTCCTAACCCCATTCTCCTCGAGGATATCGTTGCAGAGGATGAGACCAAGGCTGAGAAGAAGGGTGGCTTCTTCGGCAAGCTCTTCGGCAGAAGATAAGTCAAAAAGTATTCTGAATCTACATATCCCAAAATTACCGATAGTCTCTCTTTTTATGAATATTTTCCTGTATTGTGGCAATAATCCTAAAAAGAATTATTGCGGAGGCTATCGGTGAGGGGATATCAGAAAAAAGTCATTTTCTTAAAAGACACGGGCAGTCACCTGTTTGACGAGGCTTATTTTGTGGTAAGCCGAAGAGGTGAAGAGGCTCATATTGAACAAAGCGACATGGTCTATGAGGCTAACCGAATTATAAGGGAGAGCCTTTTGGATCGGGAGTCGAGAATAAAGGGAAAGAAAAAGAGGCGTGGTCTTGAATTTTTCCTTCCCTTCTTTCTCGGCGCATCTATCACACTTATTTTTGCGCTCGGAGTCTATTTCTTTATTTTAAATTAGACCTTCGGGCTTATATTAACCCTTTAATACTTGAATTTGAAAATAACTAACTTAAAGATATATTACTATGAAAAAAGAAAGAACTAACGGAGCAAAGGGTAAGCTGCGTATTATCCCTCTAGGCGGACTCCAGGAGATCGGTAAAAATATGACCGCCTTCGAGTACGGTGACGATATAGTAGTCATCGATGCCGGAATGGGCTTTCCCGATGACGAAATGCTGGGTGTAGATCTTGTTATACCCGATATTTCATATCTTGTGAAAAATGCTCATAAGATACGTGGTATTCTCATAACCCACGGTCACGAGGACCACATCGGCGCAGTTCCCTACGTACTCCAGCAAATAGACGTTCCAATCTACGGAACCAGACTTTCTCTCGGAATTATTGAGGGAAAGCTTGAAGAAAATCCCCCTGCCTTCGATCCTGAATTATACACCGTTGAGGCAGGTGACGTGCTTAATCTCGGTGTTTTCAAGGCTGAGTTTATTCACGTAAATCACTCTATCGCTGATGCCTGCGCTATCTCGCTTAAAACTCCTGTGGGAACTGTATTCCATACAGGCGACTTTAAGCTTGACGTATCTCCCATTGACGGTCAGATTATGGATCTTGCCCGTATCGGTGAGATCGGTAAGTCGGGCGTTACCCTTATGCTTTGCGAGTCTACAAATGCAGAGAGACCGGGCTTTACCGCATCAGAGCGTACCGTAGGCTCCTCTCTTGAGCGTATTTTCGCTCAGTATGAGGACAGACGACTTATTATTACCACCTTCTCCTCAAACATACACAGAGTTCAGCAGATAATCAATGCAAGCTACAATCACGGCAGAAAGGTTGCCGTTCTCGGTCGCAGTATGGTAAACGTTATCGGCGCCGCAGCAGAGCTTGGCTATATGGATCTGCCTGACGACACTCTTATTGACATAAGAGATATTAACAGATACAGACCCGAGGATATTACTCTTATCACTACAGGAAGCCAGGGTGAGCCTATGTCCGCCCTCTACCGTATCGCATTCAGCGAGCACGATAAGGTAAAGATCTGTCCCGGTGACGTTGTAGTTCTCTCCTCCAGCGCTATTCCCGGTAACGAGAGGCTGGTTGGCAAGATCATTAACGCCCTTGTTAAAAACGGCGTTAAGGTGGTAAACGACTCCACCGAGGACGTTCACGTATCAGGACACGCCTGCCGTGAGGAAATAAAGCTTATGATGGCTCTCCTGAAGCCCAAATACCTTATGCCTATCCACGGCGAATACAGACATCTGTACGCAAACAAGGATATAGGAGAATTTATGGGTATTCCCTCGGAGAATATATTCATCTCCGAGATAGGTAAGGTTCTGGAGCTTGACCGCAAGGGAGCGAGATTTGCAGGCAGTGAGATTGCAGGCAACGTGCTTGTGGACGGCAACGGCGTTGGCGATATAGGCAGTGTTGTTCTCCGTGACAGAAAGCATCTGTCCGAGGACGGCCTTGTGGTCGTGGTTGTTACCATTGACACCACAGGACGTTTTATCGTATCGGGACCCGATATTGTATCCCGAGGCTTCGTTTACGTTAAGGAATCCGAGGAGCTGATGAATAGGGCAAGACAGCTGGCAGAGGAGTCTGTCAACAAGGCGCTTACAAAGAGAGCTATCGACCGCACACAGCTTAAGACTGTGGTTAAGGATGATCTTGCAAGGTTTATTTATAAGGAAACCAAGCGCAGACCTATGATACTTCCGATAATAATGGATATATAACAAAAGCAAGGGACTGCCGTTTTTTCGGCAGCCCCTTAAATAAACAAAAGTAGGTTTAACAGATGAAATACATAAAATCCTGCGGCTTTGTGGCGTTTAAGCGTGTGAGAGGTGAGAACAGATATCTGATCATTAAAAGCCTTAACGGTGACGTTGGTTTTCCAAAGGGACACACAGAGCCCGGTGAGAGTGAGCTTCAGACTGCTATTCGTGAATTAAAGGAAGAAACAGGTATTGAGGTAAAGCATATTCCTGGCTTCGCCCGTAAAATTGAATATCCCCTGCCCCAAAGGACAGACGCAATAAAGCAGGCTGTCTATTTTCTCGGCGAATGTATAACCGATAAGATTACCTGTCAGGAATGCGAGGTGGCTGAAGCCAACTTCTTATCATATCAAGAGGCACTCTTAATTCTGACCTTTGAGGAAACGAAAAGGATTCTTTCCGATGCAGAAAAGTTTATCAATTCTATTTAGTGGAGAAAAAATATGTCGAGAAAAGAAACTGTAGAATTTACAAATATGTGTATGATATGCGACGGTGACAGCGTCGTTGTGATAGACAGACAAAAAAAGGATTGGCCCGGTGTTACCTTCCCCGGTGGACACGTTGAGGAGGGAGAATCATTTACCGATGCGGTGATCCGTGAGGTACGTGAGGAAACAGGACTTGTTATTTCTCACCCTACCCTTTGCGGAATCAAGAATTGGTATGAGAATGATAAGAGATACGTAGTTCTGCTCTACAAGGCGACGGAGGCAAAGGGCGAGCTGATTTCCTCCGACGAGGGTAAGGTCTGGTGGGAGAGAATCGACAATCTAAAAAATCTCAAGCTCTCACTCGATATGGAGGATATGCTCCGTGTCTTTACCGAGGATGGTCTCAGTGAATTCTTTTACTATCAGGAAAACGGTAAGTGGCTCTATGAGCTTAAATAAGAAAATGAATAAATGGATTTTCTTCGACGTGGGCTCAACGCTGATTGATGAGACCGAAGCCTACGATCATCGTGCTCGTGATATGATAAAGGGTACACAGATAACCTTCGAGCAATTTGACAAGATGCGCATCGCTCTTGCAAGGAAAGGTCTTGACGGCAACTCGGCGGCAATAGATTTCTTCGGTCTTGAGAAAACTCCCTGGCATTCGGAGAACGAGCTTCCCTACCCCGAGGCAGAGACGGTCCTAAAGAACCTCTGTGAGAAGGGATACAGGCTCGGAGTTATCGCCAACCAAAATTCAGGCCTTGATGCCCGACTTGAAAAATGGGGACTAAGAAAATATTTTACTCTCCTAGTAAGCTCGGCAGAGATAGGTTGCGCAAAGCCCGACCTTGAAATTTTTAAGAGGGCTCTCGCAATGGCAAACAGCAAAGCCGATGAATGTGTGATGATTGGCGACCGACTTGACAATGACGTAAGACCTGCAAAGGCTATCGGCATGAAAACGGTCTGGATAAGAAACGGTCTTGCAAGACATCAGTCGGCTTCACTTGGCGACGGCATTGCCGACCTTGTGATAAATTCATTAATCGAACTGATTTCTGTCTTTTAAAAAGAGTAAAAAAAAGACCAATCAGACAGCTAAAAAAGAACCAAAAAATCAGCGAAAAAAAGTGACTTTTTTGAGGCCAAAAAAAGAAGAAAAAAACAGTATAAAAAGTAATGATCTTTTACTCTAAAAGACGGCCTTGGATAAGTAAAAAAAAGCCTTAAAAAATCAAGAAATATAGGGTAAATTTTTAACTCAAAACAGTAGGCTTTTCAAGTCAAAAAAACGCCTGAAAACACAGAAAAAACAGCCAGAAAGCACTCAAAAACCGCTAAATCTTACGTAAACTAAAGTTTACGAAACCTATACATAGCTCCAAAAGTGGTAAAAAAACA
>JAZSMV010000058.1:0-26057 GCA_045536065.1 Eubacteriales bacterium
CCGACTTGGAGAACATTCAGAAGATCCTTGATACAAAGTTCAAGGAAAGCGGCGTTGAGAACGTATATATGCCTATGTTCATCCCCGAGTCTCTTCTTAAGAAGGAAAAGGATCACGTAGAGGGCTTTGCTCCCGAGGTTGCATGGGTTACCCACGGCGGCGAGGAGAGACTTGCCGAGCGCCTTTGCGTTCGTCCCACATCCGAGACACTTTTCTGCGAGCATTATGCTAATATTATCAAGTCCTACAGAGATCTTCCCAAGGTTTATAATCAGTGGTGCTCTGTTGTAAGATGGGAGAAGACTACCCGTCCATTCCTCAGATCCCGTGAGTTCCTCTGGCAGGAGGGTCACACCATGCACAGAACTGCCGAGGAAGCCGAGGAGAGAACCGTACAGATGCTTAACGTGTACGCCGACTTCTTCGAGAAGGATCTTGGTATCCCCGTAATCAAGGGTCAGAAGACCGATAAGGAAAAGTTTGCAGGCGCAGAGGCTACCTACACCGTTGAGGCTCTTATGCACGACGGTAAGGCTCTTCAGGGCGGTACCTCCCACAACTTCGGCAACGGATTTGCCAAGGCATTCAATATTCAGTTCCTCGACAGCGATAACCAGCTTAAGTATGCTTACGAGACCTCTTGGGGCGTTTCCACCAGAATCATCGGCGGTATCATTATGACCCACGGCGACGACAGCGGTCTTGTGCTTCCCCCCTCTGTTGCTCCTATTCAGGTTGTGGTTATTCCCGTTCAGCAGCACAAGGAAGGCGTTATCGAAAAGGCAAACGAGATCGCAGATCTCATCAAGGCTGCGGGCTACAGAGTTAAGGTTGACGCATCCGAGCAGTCTCCCGGCTGGAAGTTCTCCGAGTATGAGATGAAGGGTGTTCCACTCCGTGTTGAGATCGGTCCTCGTGACATTGCAGAAAACAAGTGCGTTATCGTAAGACGTGATAACAGAGAGAAGAGCTTTGTTTCTCTTGACAATCTCAGCGAGGCTATTGCAGAGGGTCTTAAGAATCTTCAGCAGGCTATCTTCGAAAAGGCTCTTGCAAACAGAGAGAACCGCACCTTTACTGCAGAGACTCTCGACGAGCTTAAGAAGATCGCTTCCGAGAACAACGGCTACATCAGAGCTATGTGGTGCGGCGATCTTGAGTGCGAGATGAAGCTTAAGGAGGAGGCTGACGTTACCTCCAGATGTATGCCCTTCGGCATGGAGCCAATCGGCGACAAGTGCGTTTGCTGCGGCAGAGAGGCCAAGAAGCTTGTTTACTGGGGCAAGGCATATTAAATAAAAGTAATTACAGAAATTCAGACCAAAGGAGGTGGCAGAGATGCAAAACGAGGCTAACGTAATAACCTTTCGTGCTTCGGACGGTAACACCGTAAGACTTGAATACAGAGAATCTCTGCCATCTGCTTCGGCGTTGGCGAAGGAATACGCAAGGCAGAGATACCCCGACAGGTACGTTGTCTTTTCCGAGAAGCAAACGGCTGAGTCAGCCATAGGCGGCTCGGTGTCCGAGAACGATCCTGAGTGTGGTCTTTACCTCTCCTGTATTCTCCGCCCCTCAATCTTCCCTTCCCAGGCGGGATGCCTCGGCGCTTTAAGCTCGGTTGCACTTGCATCTGCGCTTGAGGAGCATACGATGCAGAAAATGAGCATAGGTTGGATAAGCGATATTTACTGCGGCGGTGTTAAAATAGGATACACATCGGTAGAGGGTAAGCTTGATGACTATACCTCATACGAATATCTTATCGTGAACTTCGTAGTCAAGCTTGATCCCAAGAAATTCTCACCGAGACTTACCGACAGAGTAAGACGTGTGTTTGAGGACGAGAATCTGTCTATTCCGGTGATCATGGCAAAAACCGTGCTCAACAGATTCTTTGCTATCTACCGAGAGATCAAAAATCCTGCAAAGCATCTTAATCATTATGCAATGAAATTTGCTCTGACCGACAAGAAGATCAAGTTTATTGAGAACGGAAAGAAAAAGACCGTAAAGGTGCTTGGCGTTAATAAGAGCAATCTGGCGCTGAACATTCTTACAAAGGACGGAAGAACGCTTGAAATAACCTCTCCCTCCTCTATAATTTTACCGAATAAAATAAGATAAAAGCACTCCGAAGCGGAAGTACACTATTTCGCTTCGGAGTTATTTTTTTACCATTCCGATTCTACAATGTATTATAATACCGGGAGGAACTGAGAATGGAATCGAGCAAATCAAGGACAGCAATCAGAATTATAAACAAGCTAATTAACATTCTGCCCGCTTTTTTCTGGACATTTTTAATTTTTGGATTTGAGGAGCCGACGGTGGCAATCATATCTATAAGCGCTGCTATTATACATGAGATCGGCCATATCCTCTGTATTCTGGCACAAAGAGGAAGGCTTAACCTGAGGAGTGTGGTCTCGGGATTCCGCATAACCAAGGAAGGCTCTATCACCTACGAGCAGGAGATACTTTCTTATGTTTCGGGGCCGCTTGCTAACGTTATACTTTTCCTTTTGCTGTCTCTCGCCGCTCCCCTGCTCGGAGAGTGGGCGTTTAATGCCGCCATAATTAACCTTGCCACCGCAGTTTCAAATCTTCTGCCGATAGAGGGCTACGACGGTTACGGTATACTTCGTGCTCTGCTTCAAAAGCGTGAAGCGGATCTGTGGGTCTTAAGACTGATCAAGCGCATTTCATCCGGCCTTATCTTCACTTTAGCCATATTTTCGCTCTATCTTATCGACAGGCTTGGCGGAGGGTACTGGATTTTTGCAGTTTTCTTCTTTTCCATGATAAAATCCATCAAAGATGACTTAGAATAGCAATTATTGAGATTTCAAGAGATTTCGGGAGTTTTTACGAGATTTTGGGAGTTTTTTCAAATTTTTATAAGAAAAAATCTGCCAAAATACGAATAATCACGGATAATTCCGTAAAAAAAAGAAAAGAAATTATTAAAAAAGTATTGAAAATATTATTTATTTTTGTTATAATCAATCCTGTCAAGCTATAGACTGTTTTTGACCTCACTTGACAAACAAAGACAAATCTATACATTTTAAGAAAGGATTTGAGATTTTAGAAAATGGCAAAGCTCATTGAGTTGAAAGGAATTTCAAAATCTTACGACGGCGAAAAGGTTATTGACGGTATGAACCTTTATATCCGTGACGGTGAATTTATCACCCTACTCGGTCCGTCGGGTTGTGGTAAGACCACTACACTTAGAATTATTGGCGGATTTGAAACCGCAGATGAGGGCGAGCTTTATTTCGACGGCAAGGAAATAAGCGAGGTTCCCGCACATAAGAGACATATAAACACCGTATTCCAGAAGTATGCTCTCTTCCCTCACCTTAACGTTTATGAAAACATAGCCTTTCCCTTAAGACTTAAGAAAACCAAGGAAGACGAAATAAAAGCAAGAGTTACCGAGATGCTTAAAATGGTTGCGCTATCCGGCTTTGAAAACAAAAGCGTAAGCACCCTTTCTGGCGGTCAGCAGCAGAGAGTTGCTATTGCAAGAGCTCTTATCTCTCACCCCAAGGTGCTTCTCCTTGACGAGCCTCTTGGTGCTCTCGACCTTAAGCTCCGCAAGGATATGCAGAACGAGCTTAAGACCATTCAGCAGGCTATCGGCATCACCTTTATCTACGTAACCCACGATCAGGAGGAGGCTCTCTCCATGTCTGATACCATCGTGGTTATGGCAGACGGTGAGATCCAGCAGATCGGAACTCCTACCGATATATATAACGAGCCCAAGAACGCCTTCGTTGCCGACTTTATCGGCGAGAGTAATATTATCGACGGCGTTATGCTTGAGGACAGACGTGCCCGCTTCTCCGGCCATACCTTCGACTGCGTTGACGGTGGATATGAGAAGAACGAGCCTGTTGATGTTGTTGTAAGACCCGAGGACGTGGACGTTGTTGCTCCCGAAAAGGGTATGCTTACCGGTAAGGTTACCAGCGTTACCTTCAAGGGCGTGCATTACGAGATAATCGTGGATATCAAGGGCTTCAAGTGGATGATCCAGTCCACCGACTACGTTGCTCCCGAGGCGACTATCGGTCTGTTCATTGAGCCCGAGGCTATCCATATTATGAAAAAATCCAAATACTCCGGCAAATTCGGTGACTATTCTTCCTTCTCGGACGAGCTTGACCAGCTTTCGGATGCGGATACCGCAGAGGAGTTCTGATGATGAAGAAGAAGCGTTCCGTTATGCATTCAATAGCGGCAGCGCCCCATATTTTCTGGGCTATTCTCTTTATTGTTCTGCCGCTTATCATAGTAGTTTACTATGCTTTTACGGATGATACCGGTGCTTTCAGCTTTGAAAACATTCTGTCCCTTGAGGATTACATTCCAATATTCGTGCTGTCGCTCGAATTATCCGTAATTGCAACCTTTATTTGTCTGCTTGTGGGATACCCTCTGGCGTACATAATGGCTAAGGCAAAGCCCGAGCATCAGAAGATATTCGTTATGCTTCTCATGCTTCCCATGTGGACAAACCTTCTTATAAGAACCTACTCCATAATGGCTATCCTTGACGACGGCGGTCTTCTGAATACCATTCTCGGTACTTCAATGCATATCGTCGGTACAAAGGGCGCCGTTATCTTCGGTATGGTATATGACTTCCTGCCCTATATGGTGCTGCCTATCTACACCTGCATTTCCAAGATAGACAAGCATATGTGGGAGGCTGCGCAGGACCTTGGCTGCAGCACCGTTCAGGTCATCACCAGGGTTATCTTCCCTCTCTCCATGTCCGGCGTTATCTCCGGCGTTACGATGGTTCTCGTTCCCTCCATCAGCACCTTCTATATTTCTCAGAAGCTGGGTGGCGGAACCTTCGAGCTTATCGGTGACACTATCGAAAGACAGTTCGTTACCGGCGCTTATAACGTGGGTGGAGCCATCTCTCTCGTTATGATGATTCTTATACTTATTTCCATAGGTGTTATGAATCGTTTCTCCGAGGAAGAGGAAGGAGGTATCATTATATGAAAAAATATGCCTCCAGAATATACCTCTGCCTTGTGTTCGCTATTCTTTATATTCCCATCATTACCCTTATGCTCTTCTCCTTTAACAATTCGGAGAGCACAGCCAATTTCACAGGCTTCAGTATTGAGTGGTATATAAAGCTCTTTGGAGATGAGAACGCCTTTGAGGCTCTCAGAAACACCCTTATTCTTGCGGTGTCATCCTCCCTGCTCTCTACCGTTATAGGTACTGCGGCTGCCGAGGGTATCTACCGTATGAGATCCAAGTGGCTCAAGAATGCGATCAATTCTGTTACCAACGTTCCGATGATGAACCCCGATATCGTTACGGGCGTGTCCTTTATGCTGTTCTTTGCGGCACTTGTGGGACTGCTCAGTATTGACGATTACGATTCCATCGGATTTGCGGCGATGCTTATCGCCCATACCACCTTCTGTCTGCCCTACGTTATTCTCTCGGTTCTCCCCAGAATCAACGAGCTTGGCGAATCGCTGACCGAGGCGGCGCTTGATCTGGGATGTACTCCCGTTCAGGCATTCTTTAAGGTAAAGCTGCCCAACATTATGCCCGGTGTTCTCTCCGGTCTTGTTATGGCCTTTACCCTTTCGCTTGACGACTTCGTTATCTCCTACTTCGTCAGCCCCTCTAACTTCCAGACCCTTCCTCTGCTCATTTATTCTATGACCAAGAAGACCGTTAAGCCCGATATGTATGCTCTCTCCACGATCATCATTATCACGGTATTTACTCTTCTTATCATATCCAACATAAAGAGCTTCAAAAAGACGGATAATAAAAAGCATAGAAAGGTAGGTAAGGCATCATGAAAAAGTTCAGCCTGATCACTTTAATATCGCTTATATCCATGCTTGTAATCCTGCTCTGCTCCTGCGGTAGCGAGGGTGAAAACGAGAAAAAGGATCTTGAAGTCAAAAGACTTAACGTCTACAACTGGGGTGAATATATCTCCGATGAGGACGATGAGGAATACGGTCTGATTGACGTTAATGCAAAATTCGAAGAATATTTCAACAACAATCTTGCAGAAAAGTACGGCTACTACGTTGAGGTAAACTACTCCACCTATGCCACAAACGAAGATATGTATGCAAAGATCACCAACAGTGCGGTTGCATACGATATCATCATTCCTTCCGATTATATGATCCAGAAGATGATCGCTGAGGAAAGACTTTTGGAGATCGATTACTCAAAGCTTACTAATTACGGTAACATTGACGACAGCTTCAAGGGTCTTTACTACGATCCCGAGGACAAGTATTCGGTTCCCTATACCTTCGGTATGCTTGGCGTTATTTACAATGCCGAGTTCGTGGCCGAGGAGGATGCCGAGGATAAAAGCTGGGATCTTCTCTGGAATGAGAAGTACAAGGGAAAGATCCTTCAATTCAACAATCCCCGTGATGCCTTTGGTACGGCGATGTATAGAGATAATCTTGACATCAACTCCAAGGATCCCGCTGTATGGGCTAAGGCTCTCGAGCAGTTGAAGCTTCAGAAGCCTCTGCTTCAGGGCTATGTTAATGACGAGATCTTCAACAAAATGAAGGGTGCGTCGGCATACATTGCTCCCTATTACGCAGGCGACTTCCTTACCATGGCGGCAGAGAACGAGGATCTCAGATTCTACTACCCCAAGGAAGGCACAAACTACTTTGTAGATGCTATGTGTATTCCCAATACCGCAAAGAACGTAGATCTTGCTCACGCATATATCGACTATATGATCTCGGTTGAGGCTGCAACTGCGAATGCTCTTTATATTGGCTACGCATCCCCCAACAAGGCTGTTACCGATACACAGTATTACAAGGACAAGCTCTCACTCAACTACGATACCGACCATATTGACGCCTGGCAGGTGCTTTACGGCGACAGCAAGGATGAGGTTAACAAGCTCTACTCCTACAATCCCGCCTATGAGAACTACTACAAGGACGAGAACGTGGATATCCAGGAGCGTGTGAATGCTCTCTGGGAGGAGCTTAAGACCGAGAATTCCACCGAGCTGTGGGTTCATATCACAAGTATTACTATTGTAGTCGGTGTTCTTGCGATTGCTATTTATGATATTTATATCAAGAAAAAGCGCTCGAAGGATTACAGACTCAGAGACAAGGCAAAGAAAACCAACAAAGCCTGAATAGAAAAGGACTGACAGGGATTATTCCATGTCAGTCCTTTTTATTATATTCCCGTACAGTCAAAGGGCGGGATAAAGCTCTCCTCTGCTGTACCGAATTCCTGTGTAAAGCCGTTTTTAAGGCCGTTTTTATCCGCATAATCAAGCAGCTGATAATATTCCTCGTGAGTAACGGGACGGTCAAGGGGTGGCTTCATATCAGGAATAGGGGTATACTGATTCATAAGGCTTACGTATATTCTGTCGCCATAGGTTTCAAGGAGATATTTAAGCGTAAGCTTTGCCTCGGCCACGTGACCCGGCAGAAGCAGAATGCGTACAATAACGCCACGCTTCATTATGCCCTGCTCGTCGAACACAGGCTCGCCCACCTGCCTTACCATCTCGGCAATGGCTCTGCGAGCCACCTCCGGATAATCAGGGGCCGCTGACAGCCTCTCGGCAAGTCTCGGTGTATAATACTTCAGATCGGGCAGATAAACGTCAACAAGTCCGTCAAGCATACGTAGAGCGTCGGTGTTCTCGTAGCTGCCGGTGTTGTATACGATGGGAATTGTAAGTCCGCCTGCTTTGGCAAGGCGAATAGCCTCTGCAACAGAGGGAATGTAATGTGTGGGAGTTACAAAATTGATATTATGTGCGCCCTGAGCCTGAAGCTCAAGCATAATCTCAGAAAGGCGGTTTACACTAACGGGTTTTCCCGTTCTGCCACGAGATATATCCTTGTTTTGACAAAAAACGCAAGCTAACGAGCACCCCGAGAAGAATATAGTTCCCGAGCCTCTCTCGCCTGAAATTGGAGGCTCCTCCCATCTGTGAATGGCGGCACGGGAGAGAAAAATTTCGGAGGGCATTTTGCAATAGCCAATTTTTTCAGTACGATCAACGCCGCAATTTCTTGCGCACAGACGGCACTCGGTGTATGGGTTATTCATCAAATTACCTCCTTTTCTAATTGCTTATTGACAACAAACTATATTTATGATAAAATATATAAAAACATTTTAGGGAGTTTATTATGGACAAGAGAACTGACTATATTTCCTGGGACGAATACTTTATGGGCGTTGCCCTGCTCGCATCCCGTAGATCCAAGGATCCCAGCACCCAGGTCGGTGCCTGCATAATCGACCAGCAGAAGCGCATACTCTCCACCGGATATAACGGCTTCCCAAAGGGCTGCTCTGACGACGAGTTCCCCTGGAACAGAGATGAATCCAAGGGAGAGACCAAATACGATTACGTAGTTCACGCAGAGCTTAACGCTATCCTTAATGCCAGCGGTAAGAATCTTGCAGGTGCAACCGTATACGTAGGCCTCTTTCCCTGCAACGAGTGCGCAAAGGCTATTATTCAGTCGGGCATCAAGGAGGTTATCTACCTCTCGGATAAGTACCACGACACAAAGTCTATGTCCTCGTCGAGAAGAATGCTTGACGCAGCAGGTGTAAAATACAGACAGCTTAAGCCCACAAAGGCAAATCTTGTTCTTAATTTCAGCTGATAAATTTAATTACTTGGGTGTTGCATCTGCAACACCCATTTTTTATTTGAAATACTCTCTGATCTTCTCAAGAGAGGCAGCAAATGAGCCCTGGATCATCTCGGGTCTGCCACCGCCTCTGCCTGAAAGAGCCGAGTTGATGTCCTTTGCCATAGCACGAAGATCCTGCGACGTCGAGGAGATAACGTATTTGTAGTCCCCTTCACCGCCCGAGAGCGCTACGAGAATACCGCCAATCTTTTCGCCTGCAGTATTTGAAAATGCAATCAGCTCAGGTATTGAAAAATCAGGCAGCAAAACCACAAGATTTCCCTCGGTACCATAAATCAGATCGGCATTAAGCTCGGCAATCTTCAGCCTTGCCTCCTTAAGAGAGAGCCTTGTTGCGTCGCTATCCGACATATAATCCGAAAGAGTGTCTGCCACCTGCATCTGCGGTGCGCAAAGCATACCCGAGATGCGCTTGATGCTCTCATATCTTGCACGGTAATCACGAAGGGCGCGCTTGCCCGCAACCATCCATATACGAGTGCCGCCACGGTGCTTCATAAAGTCGAGAATCTTTATCATACCTATCTCGCCGGTGCGGCTAACGTGAGGCGCACAGCAGGCACAGATATCGGTACCCTCTACCTCGACAAGTCGGACATCCTCGGTAATATCAAGCTTTGAGCGGTATTCCATAGAGGAAAGCTCCTCGGACGAGGGAAAATAGGTGCTGACAGAAAGATTTGAAAAAACAACGTTATTGGCTATCTCCTCAACCATATCAAGCTGACTACGGTCAAGAATGCCGTTTACGTCAAAGGTAACCTCGTCCTCGCCCAAATGGAAGCCAACGTTATCAAAGCCAAAGTGCTTATGAATGATACCGCAAAGGATATGCTCGGCAGTATGGCACTGCATCTTTTCAAACCTATCCTCAAAATCTATTGTGCATTGCTTTGCTCCAAGTGATGGCGCTTTGTCGGTTATATGGTGGATAACACCGTCCTTCTCATAAACGTAGCTGACCCTTGAGTCACCTATAAAACCTGTGTCGGAGGATTGTCCTCCCTCCTCGGGGAAGAAGGCGGTTTCATCAAGAATAACGTCATAACCGCCCTCGGTCGGGACAAAATCAACGACCTTTGCAGTAAAAGAGCTTATATATGCGTTTTCATAATAGAGCTTTTTAGTTTTAGTTGACATACTTTTCCTCCTCAAAAAGCGACCAGGGGTATGCTGTAAGGTCGGGTAATCTGCCGGCTCTTATCTCCCTACCACCAAAAGAAAACGAAAGATAAGTGGCAAAGAGAGATGGCGTTTTAGCCGTACAATCACGACTGCCGTATTTTTTGTCCCCGATAAGCGGCATTTTGCGTGAAGCGAACTGCGCACGTATCTGATGGAATCTGCCTGTCTTAAGCGAAATCCTTACAAGCGAGAGCTCTCTGTCGCCCACCTTTACAGTATCAAGAGCGGAGTATTCAAGCTCGGCTTCCTTTACTCCCGCACGCTTTCTGTCGGTGACAAATGCCTTGCCAAGCGTTACATCCTTATATAGATAATCCTTCATTACACCACTGTCAGCTCTGCCCTCAACTACCGCAAAATACTCCTTCTTAAGTTTGCGCTCTGCCACGGCAGAGGAAAGAAGAGCCGCACTCTTTTTGTTTCTTGCAAAAACTAAAAGTCCGCCTACAACACGGTCAAGTCGGTGGATAAGGTAGAGCAAATCGCTCTCCCCCGCCGAGCGAAGCATTTCGCCAAGAAGGGTCATAGCATCGGGATCTCCGCCGGGATCGGATTGGGAAGGAATGCCCGAGGGCTTGTAAATTATTACGTAGTCCTTTGTTTTATCAATAATTTCAATCATAATTCACCAAAAAATCGGAGGCACCCAAGGGAGCCTCCGATCCTGTATTTTTTTCGAAAAACAACCTGTAAATCAATTTTACCACAGTTGCCCTTCTTTTTCAAGTGCTTTATTCTTTTTCCTCGTCACTCTTTTCCTTCATTGTAACGATTTTTATTGCCTGACCGCCGGTAAGAGCGATCATCTTGACCGCCGAAAGACTGAATTCATTGGCATAAACCGAAAGAGGCTTGTCAAGTGTTCCGCCGCCCAGCACCTTAAGATATGCGGTATCAGGTGGAACAAGCTTCTTTTCCTTAAGCTTATTTACGTCAACACGCTGACCTGAGGCGAACGCCTTTGCTATATCCTCAACCCCGATAACCGCCTTTCTTGTGCCGTCGGTATAAATTATCTCGCCGTCACGCTTAATAAGACTTCTGGCAAGTGAGTCGGTGATCAGCGTATCCGCCTTGTCGGCATCTATTTCAAAATCAATACCCGACGTTCCCTCGTCCCTCTCGGACGATTCCCTTTCGGGCTCATCCTCCTCTGTTTCGGGCTCTGAGGGCTCCTCCTCTGCCTCCGGCTTTATTTCATAGCTGAAGGTAGGTCTTATTTTTTCCTGCCTTGGAGGATCGATCCTCGGGCGTTCTGCTCTGAAATGTCTGTTATGCCATCTACATTTTATGGCCGCCCCCACCGTTACAAGACGGTGTCGGTTGCGATAAAGCCTGAGGCCTATCAAAATAAGCAGTGCCAATACAAGCAGAATGGCTATTATTACAGCAAAGCCCTCTGCTGTCGGATATGGCAGACGGTTTATCTTACCGGGCTCAACGTCAAGGACGTAGTTTGGGTTGGTAGATCTTACATATACCCTTCCGTCCTCCTCATAGGGCGCAATACCCACAAAATCACCGCTGTATACCAATCCGCCCGTAACCTCATACTCTACACGGTCAAGCTTTTCAAACAGCTTCAGGCTTATATCATATACCTTTACGCTGACGGTTGCTGGAGTTATCTCGAAAATTGCGTTAGCAACATCCTCGCCATTCTCGGCGAAAACATAGTTCTCGGAGTCGGCAAGCATTACGCTGACGGTGTATTTACCCGCCACCTTAAAGCTGTCGGTACCTATAACCGTATAAAGAGATGAACCCGATATGGGCGTTATATACTGACCGTTGTAGACCGATTTGATAAGCGGTGTATTTATCGGGCATTTGTTGATGATAAAATCACAGGGCAAAATGTCCGGCTCATTATAATTGTCGCTATCATAGTTAAGCTTTACGTAGACCTTGTAGGAGCCTGCGTTTATCATTTCACCGCCAAGGTAGGACTGTACGGTCACACCATCGGGAAGTCCAAGCAGCTCGGGATACTTTGCACTGCCGTCATAGGTCTGCTCGGTATTGCCCCAACGGACACCCGACAGATCATAATCTGCATAGCCTACCTCAATAGGAACCGAGAAGCTGAAGTCGCCATATTTAAGAGTTACCGATATGTCGCTTCTGCGGAGCGAGTTGCCGTTTTCGTAAATAACCGTTACCAAGGAGGATTTTACAATATCAATGCTTCCGTCATTGTTGATAACCGAGCAGACGATATCCTCGGGTGATATTTTGTCAAAGGCAGAGAAATCCTCTCTCTTAAGAGCTGCAAGGAAGGATACCGGAACTATCTCCACGATCTCAAAGGAAATAATATCGGAGGTAAGACCGCTAAAGTTCTCGGTTTCTGCAACCGTTAGTCTTACGTAATAGCTTCCGCAGGACTTGGGAGCAGCTATCTCGGTTTTGCCCTCGGGGTCGGAGAAGAAGGTGTATTTTACCTCACCAAAGCGGCTGGTACCCTTGATGACTATATCCTTTCCCTCAAAGCAGGTGGAGCTTGCAGGCTGTTCTGTCCAGCCGTTCTCCGCCTTGACAATACTGTACTCTATCTTATCATTCTTTATATAATAATCGGTGTTTTCGGTGGTGGCAGTAGCAGTATATTTGCCTACCGCAGTCTTCATTCCCTCAACCTTGATTACGCAGTGATCCGAAAAGGCCTCGGGAGCCTGGTCTTCACCGTTATAGCTGAGCCTAACCTCGCCCCAGATGACGTCAATACCAAGAGGAGTGATGCTGATGCTTGAGTGACGGTCGGCGGGAACGTTATAGTTTTTGCTGGCGGTCATAAAGCTGATCACCACCGAAACCGTGCCGTCAGACACGTGAGATGCGCCTGCGGAGAAGCTGTATTCAAGCTGTATTCCGTCTGCGCCCCTCGGCATCATACCTACAAGAGTGGGATAGTGCATATTGCCGTCAAAGACAACGCTGTCCGCCTTAAACTCCACACCAAACATATCGTAATCAGCCTTTGCTATCTCCCAGGTGTGAGTCAGAGGCGAGGGAGTGTTGTAATTGCGCTCATCCCAGGAGAGCGTGGCAACTGCAGTGTATATGCCTGCATCAGTTCCACGGTCACCTGTATATCCTATAATGCTGACGCCTGCCGGAAGTCCGCTTGCGGAAATGCTCTTTTTACTTCCGTCATAGGTAAAGCTGTCCTTACTCCAGCTGACGCCCGAGAAGTCGTAATCTGCCTTCTTTATCTCATAGCCTACGGATGTGTTTGTAAACTGATAGTTAGGATCGTTTACCGTAACTCTGGCAATATAGCCTGTACCTGCGTTCGTCGCCGCTCCCGTGACGGTGGGATAAACACGTGCGCCGTTTACGTCGGTGTAATGTGCCACAGGCGCCTTATTTTTACCGTCGTAGGTAAAGGAAAGACCGCTCCACACTATTTCGGCGGTGGCAGGAGTTACTGTCATTGTAATTACCCTGCTCTCAGGAACCAGATAATCAAGGCTTTCGGTAGAAAAATCTATGCTTATATCATATTCGCCTGCACCTACACCGCCTCCTGTGGCCTTTACCGTAAGAGGAATACCGTCAAGGCCTACGATCTTAGGGATAAGCGAGTCGTAGGACTGGTATTTTCCGTTATAGACGGTGGAAAAGCCGCTTAATGCGAGAGCGCTCAGATCATAAGATATTCTGTTGACCGTTACGGGCAGGCTGATGCTCTTGCCGCCGTAGGTCAGCGTCACAGAGTCATCGCCTACACGCAGACATTTGTCACGTAGATAGGAAACTCGCAGATCGCTGCCTGAGATTATTCTCTCGCTTCCGTCACTGTAGGTCGCCAGCAATGAAAGTCCGCCTGTGTCAAGCTGCTCAAAGGCGCCGTACACAGTTTTATCGGGATAGCTGTAAAGCGTCACCGAGTTCAAGGTAACGCTCGGCTCCGAGGCTGCCTCTGCTCCCGCTGAGAGAAGAAAAATCAGCGCAAGTAAAAGAGAGATGCAAAGAGATGTGATAATTTTTTTCATTTTGTCCTCCATAAATGCCATAATTTACCATTAAGTCGTGGTTATTATACCACCAAAGTAATAATTCTTCAATAGGTATGGAGGTTAACATTTCGGGGAAAAATGACATAAAAAAGCCGCCATTGATAATCGGCGGCAGGATGCAAAATAATGCAACAAAAATCGGCAGAGAATACGGTCTATGCTTTTCGCACGCCTCACTCTGCCGATCTCTTTATTTACTTTTCTTTATAATAAAGGTAGCAATGGCAATAGCCCTCGTAGTTCTCGTCGGCTATCTGCTCACGGAACTCCTTGCACATGCACTTATTGTCCTCGGTACGCTCAAAGCGACAGGGACAGTAGCCGCCGGAGCGCTTAAGCCCCTCCTTAACTGCGGCAACGATCTCCTTATCCTCATTGAATCTTATCTTCATTTAAGCGCCTCCAGCTTGCCCTTGAGCACATCCTTGGGAACAAAGCCCACGGAAACGTCCTCAAAAACGTTGTTTCTTACAAATGCCACCATGGGAATATTCTTTACGTTAAACTCGATAGCAAGCTCACGGTCGTTATCCACGTTGACCTTGCAGAATTTAACCTCGGGATACTCTGTCTCAAGCTCGGCGAGAACGGGAGCAAGCATACGGCAGGGACCGCACCAATCTGCATAGAAATCTATGACCGAGATGCCGGAGAACTCCTCGATCTCGCTCTTAAAATTATCTTTAGTAATAACTGTCATATTTTTATACCGCCTTTTCTTTTTTTATGTATTCTAATTCTAGCAGAAAAATGCCATCTTGTCCATAAGTTTTAGAAATTTTAACAAAAAAGTCGCAGATAATATTTGACAGAAAAGGAAAAAAGGTGTAATATATTAGCATTGGAGGAAATAACTATGGAATTCAGAATGAAAACCGAGGTTGATGTGCACGACGTTGATTACAACGGCATAGCAAAGACCTCATCTATAATGAAATATATACAGACCGCCGCACAGTGTCAGCTTACCGAAAGAGGTATGTCCTACGATAACTTAAAGGAGAGAGGACGTGCATTTATTTTATCGAGAGTTAAGCTTGAGGTATTAAAGCCCCTACGTGCCTATGCTCCGCTGACGGCAATTACCTACCCCTGCGAGAGCCGTGGCTACAGCTTTCTCCGTTGCTATGCTCTGGAGTGCGACGGCGAGGTGGTTGCAAAGGCTATATCGGTATGGGCGCTTATCGATACCGAAAGTCACGCTCTGGTAAGAGTGAACGATTTTGATCTTGGGCTTACCACCCTGCCACAGAACGACCTTGTTCTCCGTGCAATGAAGCTCCCCTCGGCTATGACCGATATCGGAGGATACGGAGTTCATTACGGAGACGTGGATCAGAACAGACACATGAACAACACGAAATATCCCGATATGTACTCCAATTTCCTGCCCCTGCAGGGTAAAATGATACGCTCTATTTCTATAAATTATTCATCCGAGGCGCAGATAGGAGAAAAGCTTCGTGTTCAGCGAGGCGAGGAGGACGGATACTTCTATTTCCGTACCATAAGGAGCGACGGAAAGGTCAATTCCGAGGCACAAATTGAGCTTTGCGACATATAATGCAGTTTTTTATTGCAAAATAAGATTGCATTTCTTGCTTTAAAACCGTCATAATGGCATAAATTGATGTTTTTTTCATCTTTTTATGCCATTTTTCTTATTCTCATAAAACAGAATACAACAATTTTCTCATAGTTCATTTTTAATTGCCGAAAAATAAGTCTTTATAGGCAATAAAAAGAACAATTTTTGCAATGTTTTTGCCCGATGACAAAATCCGTTTGTTTTTTACCCCATTTTTCTAAACGACAAATTATTAATAATTATGCTAGAATAGCAGTACAATTAATTAAAAAACAACGGAGGCTACATAATGAAAAACGGATTAATTGGTAACGTTATTTTAAAGGAGGAAAGGCTTGAGGACGGATGCGCCTACACCTATGAGCTTATTCATAGAGAAGGCGACGGAGTTGCCGATTGGAAGGTTCCGCTCTATTCTATAAGGATCGCTATGATCGACAGCCAGGGCAATAAGACCGAGCGTGAGGCAAAGGATCTGTTCTCGGACGGAGAGCGTGCGGGAGAATTTTTCCAGAAGCTTGTAAGAAACCTTGCAACGCCTATTGACCTCGGCTACGTAGTAGAGGATGAGGTAAGAAGCTAAAAAAGTTGAAAAAGGCTTCGCTTTGTGGTATAATAAAAGCATCTATAAATCTACGAGGTGCTTTATGAATATAAGTATACTTGGAGCAGGCACCTGGGGCATTGCCCTGGCCGCCCTGCTTGCAAATAACCGACACAGTGTCAGGGTATGGTCTGCAATTCCCGAGGAGATAGATCAGCTAAACGCCTCGGGCGTGCATAAAAATCTGCCCGGAGTTGATCTGCCGAAATCGATATGCTACTTTAAGGATATTAAGGACGTGGCAAGCGAGGCCGATATGATACTCGTGGTAGTTCCCTCCTCCTTTGTAAGAGTCACTACCGAAAGGCTTGCGCCCTACCTTGAGGACGGAGCGGTTTTGGTTACCGCCGCCAAGGGAATAGAGAGAGGCAGTCTTATGACAATGACCGAGATCATATCCGATCAGCTGTCCAAAAGCCGTCCGGATCTGAAATACGAGGTTGCGGCTTTGTCCGGGCCTACACACGCAGAGGAGGTAGCGGCAGGAATTCCCACCTCTATCGTTTCAGCCTGTGAGAACGAGGCTGTGTCCGAAAAAATAGCATCTGCATTTGCAGGCTCCTGTATGCGAGTATACACAAATACCGACGTGCGTGGCGTTGAGATCTGCGGAGCGATGAAGAATATTATCGCTATCGCCGCAGGAATTCTCAGCGGAATGAAGCTGGGCGATAATACAAAGGCAATGCTTATGACGAGAGGTATTGCAGAGATAACCAGGCTTGGACTTGCTATGGGCTGCGAAAGAGCGACCTTTATGGGTCTTGCAGGCATCGGCGATCTTATAGTTACCTGTACCTCAAGGCACAGCCGAAACAACCGTTGCGGCGAGCTTATCGGTCAGGGATACAGCTACACCGAGGCATCAGAGAAGATAGGAATGGTTATCGAGGGCTATCACGCACTTGAGGCGGCTATGGAAATGTCGAATCGGTATGAGGTTGAGCTACCAATCACCGAGGCGGTCTACCGAATAATCAAGGAGGGACTGTCACCCGAGGAGGCAATAAAAAACCTTATGTCACGTGACTTCAAAAGTGAGCTTGACTAGAAAAAGCGGAGGAATACTCCGCTTTTTTCCTTTTTATGAATATTTTTCTCCCCCGAGGGCAAGAATCAAGCTATCGAAAGGAGAGAAAAAATGAAATCATTAATCAAAAACTGCTTTACACTGCTGATTATCACAATGCTGATCGGCGCCCTGCCCACCGATGCGGAGGGAGAAATATACGAGGATACCCTGAGGCTACATATTTTAGCCAACTCGGATTCAAAGGATGATCAGGCGCTTAAGATACGTGTGAGAGATTATATTCTCACAGAATACGGAAGCAGGCTTCGCTCGGGCGAATCCATTGACGAGGCAAAAGA
Organism: Eubacteriales bacterium; assembly: GCA_045536065.1. Lineage (GTDB taxonomy): Bacteria > Bacillota > Clostridia > Oscillospirales > CAG-272 > UBA1740. The sequence continues at coordinate 17,521 of JAZSMV010000058.1, forward strand.
AGAAATATCAGTCATCTTACCCGAGATAGAGGCCGACGTAAGCGAGAAAATAGCCGAATGGGGATATAAATACACAGTCCGTGCCACTCTCTCGGAGGAATGGTACGAAACACGTGAATACGAGGACTTTACCCTGCCCGCAGGATACTACTGCTCACTTCGTGTGATCATAGGAAATGGCGAGGGGAAAAACTGGTGGTGCGTTATGTATCCTCCGCTGTGTATGGAGATGGCCTGCGAGAATGCTCCCTGGGACGACGGGGTGATAAACTATACGAAGGAGGAGTTTTCTCTCATCACATCGGGAAAATACAATATCAAATTCAAAATTTTAGAAGAAGTTTCAAGAGTCTTTGCAAAAAACGGTTGATTTCGCTAAAAAAATGTGATAGTATATAGATGAAAATAACCTATATGCGAGTGAAAAATGAAAATAGAAGGAAAGATCATTGCCGAAAACCGCAAGGCAAGACACGATTATTTTGTAATAGAGACATACGAGGCAGGCATTGAGCTGTTCGGCACAGAGGTAAAATCTCTGCGTGCGGGCAACGTTAACCTTAAGGACTCCTACTGCGAGGTTGATAAGGGTGAGCTTTTCGCCCTCGGTATGCACATCAGCCCCTATGAGCAGGGCAACATTTTTAACAAAGACCCTCTCCGTCCCAAGAAGCTGCTGATGCACAAAAGGGAGATTATGAAGCTGACCGGTCTTGTCAGCCGTGAGGGTTATACTCTAGTTCCCCTTACCCTCTACTTCAAGGGCTCACGTGTCAAGATGGCGGTGGGACTTTGCAAGGGTAAAAAGCTGTATGACAAGCGTGATTCGGCTGCCAAGCGTGATGCCGACAGAACCATAGAAAAGGCGATGAAAAATCGCTTTTAAAGAAAACAGAGCTACTCAGAGTAGCTCTGTTTTTTATCTTTTCGGTGCTCTTAAAGCACGCATGGAATTCAGAATTGCAAGGACGGCAACGCCCACGTCGGCAAACACGGCAAGCCACATATCAGCATAGCCAACCAGGCCGAGAATGAGTATCAGCCCCTTGACTCCAAGGGCGAAAATTATATTCTGCCAAGAAATATTTATGGTTTTTCTAGCAATCAGTATTGCCTCGGAAAGCTTACCAAGGTTATCTGTCATAATGACAACGTCTGCCGCCTCAATAGCGCTGTCCTGTCCGACACCGCCCATAGCAACGCCAACGTCGGCACGGGCAAGGGATGGCGAATCGTTTATTCCGTCACCTACGTACAAAGTGCTTTTAGAGGTGGCTATGATTCCCTCAAGCTTTTCGTATTTCTGCTCGGGGGTAAGCTCATAATGCGCCTCGTCAATGCCAATGGCATCGGCAGCTCTCTGAACGTTCTCACGTCGGTCGCCAGAGAGGATATAGGTCCTTTTTACACCTAATAAACGAAGTCTTTCAAGAGATGCTTTTGCCTCGGATTTGATCTCGTCGGAAATAGTTATTATTCCGCAAAGTCTGCCCGAGATCGCAACGTATACCCTGCCCGACAGCGTATTGTCATCGGGGGTGGCAATGCCAAGCCTTGACATAAGCCTTGTATTACCCACAGCGCAGGAAAGATCCTTAAAATTCGCTATGACACCCTCACCTGCATATTCGTTTGCAGATGTGTAGGGGATTATTTTATCGGATGCACCCTTGAGGCAGTCCGCAATAGGATGATTTGACGCCTGCTCGGTTGATGCAGTGTAGGAAAGAAGGACTTCCCTATCTATATCTATACATTCAACCTTGCCGATCTCAAAATTACCGCTGGTGATGGTTCCCGTCTTATCAAAGGCGATTTTTTCTACCGTTGCAACCTTTGAGAACACGTTGCCACCCTTAAAGAGAATGCCACGGGATGCGGCACCACCAATACCTCCAAAGAATGCCATAGGCACCGAGATAACAAGTGCGCAAGGACATGAGATAACTAAGAAGGTCAAAGCTGTGTATATAGACTCTTCAAGACTCATCCATCTGAAGATAGGCGGGATAACCGCTACAAGCAGAGCAATAATTACTACCGCAGGAGTGTAGATGCGGGAGAATTTGGTAATAAAGCTCTCCTCCTTCGATTTGCTCTCGTTTGCATTCTCAACAAGCGAGAGTATTCTTGCGGCGGCAGAATCGCCCGACTCCTTTACCGTTCTCGCCTGAAGAAGTCCGTTGGTAACTATATATCCGCTGGAAAGCTCCGAGCCAACCGTTACAGACACAGGTAAGGGCTCGCCCGTCATACTGGAGGTATCAACATCGGCAGTGCCGGAGATAACCACAGAATCGATCGGCACACGCTCGCCGGGACGGATAACAATAATGCTACCGATCTCTACGTCCTCGGCATCCATTATTTCCTCTCCCTCTTCGGTGAGAACGCATGCCTCGTCGGGACAGATGTCCATAAGGCTACGGATAGATGCACGGGACTTGCGAACAGCATAATGCTCAAAGGTCTCGCCCACCAGGAAGAACAGCATAACGGCAACGCCCTCACGCCATTCGCCAACTATCATAGCGCCAATGGAAGCTATGGTCATAAGGAACTTTTCATCAAGAAAATCCCGACGGATAATACCCCTTACGGCATCAACAAAAACAGAGCATCCCGCAATGATAAGAGCAACTATGTAAAGAGCCAATGCGACATACTTATTTATTGTCTGCTCAATAATAAGTGCCGAAATAAAGAAAATAATGGCAATTACAATTCTTCCGATATTGCTTTTAACAAGCTTTAAAAGGCGCTTCATTTTTCTATATTAATATCCCTCGAGAATGCCTTGGCAGCCTTACAGAGAGCGTCGTACGTTGCCCCCTCGTCAAGTGCTGTTTCAACGGTAAGCTTCTCGGTTAAGAAGTTGATCTTTGCAGACTCGATACCCTCAATATTCGACATCTGACTCGCAAGTTTTGCCGCACAGTTAGGACAGTCAAGTCCTGTGATTACGTACTTGATTTTCATTATATTTCTCCTTTAAAAATTATTCCTTAATATGTTCAAGAGCCTTCTCTATAATATCCCTTACGTGATCGTCGGCAAGGCTGTAAAAGACGTTCTTACCCGATTTGCGATAGGTGACAAGATCGCTCTGACGGAGGATCTTAAGCTGATGAGAAACGGCAGATTTCGTCATTCCCAAAAGATTGGCAATATCGCAAACACACATAGGCTCGCCGTCAATGGCAAAGAGAATGCTGATTCTGGTGGAATCGCCAAGGATCTTGAAGAAATCCGACAGATCGTAAAGAGTGCTTTCGTCGGGCATCTCTCCCCTTCTCTTTTCAATTATATCGCTGTGTATCTCCTCACATTCGCAGGACGGAAGAGTATGCTCGTGATGCTTCATCGTATGGCTCCTTTTGTATTTACAGTTGAATGGTTGCTCAACTGTTTATCTCATTATAGCACTCTTTTTCATCTGTGTCAATAGCTCTTTTGTAAATTCAATAAAAATTTATCGGTCTATCTATTGAAAATTAACCCTCGGTGTGCTAAACTAGTATAAAAACCAGAAACGGACGTATTACATAATGAAACAATTCCTTCAGTATTTTAACTTTTTCGATCCCAATCTTACCCTGCGCTCATATAAATCACCCGTAATCAGAATTCTCGTATCAGCTCTTGTTATGGTTGGTGTATGCGTGTTCAGACTCAGTGTTACTCTTACTAATAAGGCTGTGAACATTATAGTCAGTATACTTTGTCTTGCTATTATGGTGCTTGCAGTGCTCTGCTTCTTCGTAGCGGCGGTTGAGGCTCTGCAGGTTGGCGAGAACAGAAGAAAAGATAAGGAAAGAGAAAACAGTAAATATAAATAAAAAGAAAAACGGACGCAGCACATAGCTACGTCCGTTTTTTCTATAAAAATCTTATGCTGCGAATCTTGCAAGCTTCTCGAAGAGAGCATCTGCATTCTGGGTATGAGCAACCAGGGTGATGGGAGAAAGAAGATCGAGGGAGAAGATACCCATAATGGACTTGGCGTCAATTACGTATCTGCCCTGAACAAGATCAACGTCGTAATCTGCAAGAATGACTACGTTAACGAATTCTCTGATGTCCTGAACGTTACTGAGCTTAATTTTGATTTCTTTCATTTTGATTTCCTCTCAAAAATTCTGTATTTACAAGCATATTATAGCAAAGAAAAATCAAAATGTCAACCGGATTTTGTCTATTGGCGAGCCTTTATTAACATATTTTCGGATAGGGAACGTTTTTTTGAGCTTGCCATTGACTTTTTAATTAATTAATGTTAAAATAGTATTTGGTGAAATATTATTTAAGGAGGTGTGCGTGTGAGAAGCTATTTTCCAAGACTGCTCAGCAACGAGGAAACCAAAAAGCGAATAGGCAATGCTATCACGTCGCATACCGTTCCCCACGCATTTCTTATCGGAGGTCCCTCGGGTAGCGGAAAGTCCACGCTGGCTCTTGAAATAGCGGCGGCGATGAACTGTGAGACGAAGGCTGATAAGGAAGGCTCACTTCCCTGTGGAAGATGCTCGAGCTGTCGCAGAATCTACGACGGAAACTACCCCGACGTAAAGATCCTCAGAAAAAAGAAGGACAAGGCCACTCTCGGCGTTGAGCCTGTAAAGGATTTCCGTGAGGATATGTTCCTGTCCTCTACCGAAAGCGAGAATAAGATTTACATTATCGACGACGCTGAATGTATGACACCCGAGGCACAGAATGCACTGCTTAAGGTACTCGAGGAGCCGCCAAGCTCGGTTACGATAATACTGCTCGCAAAGGAGTGCGACAGAATTCTCACCACCATAAAGAGCCGTGCCCAGTATATACCGATGTCACGCTTTGACGACGAGATGCTGGCAGAGCAACTGCTGAAGGAGAGCCCGGATGCAAGAGCCCTGAAGGCTACCGACAAGGCAAGATTTATGGGGCTTATTATGAGTGCTGACGGAAGGCTCGGTCTGGCAAAAAGCCTTATAAACAAAAGGCTGTCGGACGAAAACGAGGAAGAACGAAGTGAGATTGTTGAGCTGATCCGTTCCATCGGTCAGAAGCCCTCGTACGCTGTCATTTATTCGGCGATCTCCCGCTTCCCCACCAAGAGAGTTGAGCTCTCTATGACTCTTGAGAGAATAATGAGCGCTTTGCGTGATCTTATCGTCATCAAATACGACAGATCGGCTAAAACCGTATTCTTTCCCTCGGCTGACGAGGCGGTGAGACTGTGCGGAGATATTTCTGCAAGACGACTTGTTGCGGTATACGACACGATAAACGAGTCACATGAGCTTATCTCAAGAAATGCAAACGTATCAAATCTTATTGCCAGCCTTTGCTCAAATATAAGGCGTGCGGCAAGCGTATAATAAATACAACAAAATTCAGATAGATAAAGGAAAGAAAAATGTCCGAAAAGATAAACAACACAAATGAGCCCGAGGTTGAGGTCAAAACCGTCGAGGAGCTGCCCGAGAAGGTAGAGATCGTTGGCGTCAACTTCCGTGAGGCAGGAAAAATATACTTCTTCTCCCCCGGTGAGCTGAAGCTGTCGGTTGGCGAGAGGGTTATCGTTGAAACCTCCCGTGGCGTAGAAATGGGTACCGTTAAGGTAGCAAACAAAATCGTCAGCTCCTCGGAGATCGTTTCTCCCCTGAAGCCTGTGACAAGAAGCGCTACTCCCTCTGATATTCAGCATTATGAAAAGAACCGTGCAGCAGAGGAGGAGGCTATCGCTATCTGCCAGAAGAAGGTGGAGGCCCATAATCTCGGTATGAAGCTGGTTGGAGCAGAATACACCTTTGATAACTCAAAGCTCATCTTCTACTTTACCTGCGAGTCAAGAGTAGATTTCAGAGAGCTTGTACGTGATCTGGCATCCACCTTCCGCACAAGAATCGAGCTCAGACAGATAGGTATCCGTGACGAAGCAAAGATGCTCGGCGGTATCGGTGTTTGCGGCAGAAAGCTTTGCTGCTCGGGATTCCTCTCCGATTTTGTTCAGGTTTCTATTAAAATGGCGAAGGAGCAGAACTTCTCGCTTAATTCCTCGAAGGTATCGGGTGCCTGCGGCAGACTTATGTGCTGTCTACGCTATGAGCACGAGACCTATGAGGAGGCTATAAAGCAGACTCCCCCTAACGGCTCGGTGGTTAAGACTCCCGACGGTGAGGGTGTGGTGATCGAAACCAAGCCTCTTGCAAGAGAGATCAAGGTTCGCCTGAACGACAATGACAAGGATGCGCCTAAGCTCTACAAGTGCAGTGACGTCAGAGTTCTCTCCCGTCCCGGCAAGCAGGCAAGCAAGGAAAAGGACGAGGAAGAGCTTCCCGAGGATTAATTTTTCTTCTTTTTTGCACAAATTTACAACTTTTTTAAGAAATAGACTTGATTTTTTCTGTAGATATGTTAAAATATATGTGACAACAAAAATGGAGGTTAGTCAAATGGCATACAAGATTTCCGATGAATGCATCAGCTGCGGCGCATGCGTAGATGCTTGCCCCACCGGTTGTATCTCCGAGGGCGACGGTAAGTACGAGATTAACGCAGACGAGTGCATCGGTTGCGGTTCTTGCGCTGACGCTTGTCCTGTAGGCGCTCCTGCAGAGGAATAATTTATACTTATTCCCCACAAGTGGGAAACGAAAAAAGCGGGGATTCTCTCCGCTTTTTTTCTGTAAAAAGCATTTGACATTATCCCGTAACGATAGCCACACAAACGGCAGAAGAGAGATAGCTATGGAACGCTGTGACTTTGTAAACGATAAGCTTAAGCTTATACAAGAGACCGACGGACTTACCTTCGGCACCGATGCCCTGCTACTGGCAGGCTATATCGGAGGAAAATATAAATACGGATGTGAGATCGGTAGCGGTACGGGAATTATTTCCCTGCTCTTGCTTACAAGAGATAAGCTTCAGTCGACTGTGGCTCTCGAGGTTCAGGAGGAGTTTGCCTCTATCACAATACGTAACGCAGAGCTTAACGGACTTGCGGACAGGCTCTCAACCGTTCACACCGACGTAAGAGATTACAGTCCCGAGTGTGAGTTCGATATCGTGTATACGAATCCCCCTTATATGAAGACTACATCCGGCCGTGCAAACGTTATGGACAAGAAAAATATTGCCCGTCACGAAGTGTGCGGAAGCATTTACGACTTCTGCTCTGCTGCAAGAAAAATGTTAAAATTCGGTGGTTGTTTTGCGGCAGTTTACAGAACCGACCGACTTGTAGATCTTATAGATGCTATGAGAAAAAGCGATATTGAGCCGAAGCGCATAACCCTTGTCCACGCCGACACCGAGTCGGAGCCCTCTATGGCTCTGGTCGAGGGAAAGGCGGGCGGCAGGTGCGGACTTCTGCTGACTAGACCGCTGATAATCTACGCCGACAGAGAGCATAAGGAATACGGTGAGGATATGAAATATATTATGGAGAACGGAAGCTTTCCTTCCGGATTTAAGAGATAATGACCGAAAAGAATAAGGTAGAAAAGGCCACGCTTTATCTTGTGGCAACACCAATAGGAAATCTTGCTGATATATCCGAGAGAGCTATCAAGGTTCTCAGCGAGGTTGACTTTATTGCGGCAGAGGACACCAGGAATTCACTAAAGTTACTCTCTGCCCTTGGAATAAGAAATGAGCTTGTCAGCTATCACGAGCATAACAAGAAGGCGAGCGGCGAGAGACTTGTGGCAAGACTTCTTTCGGGCGAATCCTGCGCTCTCATAACAGATGCGGGCATGCCTGCTATAAGTGATCCCGGTGAGGATGTTGTAATGCTCTGTGCCGAGGCAGGAATAACCGTATCGGTAATTCCCGGCGCCTGCGCAGCCGTTTCTGCGCTGTCGGTATCAGGTCTCGGAACAAGAAGATTTGCCTTTGAGGGCTTCCTTTCCGCCAACAAGGGCGAGAGAAAAAAGCAGCTTGAAAAGGTGAAAAGCGACGACAGAACCCTCATCTTCTACGAGGCTCCTCACAAGCTTAAGGCAACCCTTCAGGATATGGCTGACATCTTTGGAAACGACAGAAAAATATCGCTCTGCCGTGAATTAACCAAGCTAAATGAAGAAATTAAACGCACAACGCTCGGTGAAGCAATAGCATTTTACTCGGTAAACGAGCCCCGTGGCGAGTACGTTCTTATTGTCGAGGGCTTTAGCGGAGAGATTATTGAGGACAGCGTTCAGGCTCTGCTCTCGCTTACTCCCGAGGAGCACGTTAAGGCTTATGAGAATGACGGACTTGCCAGAATGGATGCGATCAAAAAGGCCGCAAAGGACAGAGGAATGTCTAAGTCCGAGCTATATAAAATTCTGAATTCTTAACATAAAAGCCGCTTTATGACCTCTCCAGATACGGAGGGGTCATATTTATTTTAATTATTTTGCGCTAAAATATTGTAATTTTTAGTCTTTTGTGGTAAAATATATTATTAAAACAAACGAAAGGCGGTGCTTAGGATGGATAACGATAAGGATATGCGTTCCACCGAGGAAACCGAAAACGATATATTGGAAGCTCCAAAAATGGAT
>JAZSMV010000005.1:0-6614 GCA_045536065.1 Eubacteriales bacterium
TACGAGTACTGTACTGTATGTACTTACACCACTTACGCAGAGATTCCTGCTACCGGTCACGACTACGATGCAGTTGTAACCGATCCTACATGTACTGAAGATGGTTACACAACCTACACTTGTAACTGTGGCGACAGCTACACCGAGGAAATCGCGGCTACCGGCCATACTCTCACTCAGGTTGATGCTAAGGCTCCTACCTGTACCGAAAAGGGTTGGATCGCTTACGAGTATTGCTCCGTATGCGACTACACCACTTACGAGGAAATAGCTGCTACCGGTCACTCTTACAGTTCCGAAGTAACAACCGAGCCCACTTGCACCGAAAAGGGTGTTAAGACCTTCACTTGTTCTTGTGGCGACAGCTACACCGAGGAAATCGCGGCTACCGGCCATACTCTCACTCAGGTTGACGCTAAGGCTCCTACTTGTGAAGACATTGGTTGGAACGCTTACGAGTACTGTACTGTATGTACTTACACCACTTACGCAGAGATTCCTGCTACCGGTCACTCTTACAGTTCCGAAGTAACAACCGAACCCACTTGCACCGAGAAGGGCGTTAAGACCTTCACTTGTTCTTGTGGCGACAGCTACACCGAGGAGATCGATGCTCTCGGTCACACCGAGGAAGTTATTCCCGCAGTTGATGCAACCTGTACCGAAAGCGGTCTTACCGCAGGCGTTAAGTGCTCCGTATGTAACGAGGTTCTTACCGCTCAGACAGTTGTAGATGCAAAGGGTCATAACTACGACAACGGTGTTGTAACAGTTGAACCCACAACCACTACTGCCGGTGAAAAGACCTTCACCTGTCAGTCCTGTGGCGACAAGAAGACCGAGGTTCTTCCCGTACTCGAGTACATGCTCGGTGACGTTAACGAGGATACCTCTGTTGACTCTCTCGACGCAATCTACCTTCTCATGCACACCTTCTTCCCTGAGGATTATGAGCTCAATCAGAACGGTGACTTTGACCATGACGATAAGGTAAATGCAAACGACGCAATCTACCTTCTCATGCACACCTTCTATCCCGAGGAATATCCTCTTATTCAACACGCACAGATGCCTGTTGATATTACCACGAAGCGAAAGGAAGATTAAGAATGAAAACCAAAAAATTAATACTAACCATTTTAACAGCAATTTTGCTGACTTCCCTATTCGTTGTTACGGTAGCCGCCGCTGGTGCGGTGGCTACCACCGACGGTAAGTCCTGTGCGAGAGGAAAGACGGTTACTCTTAACGTAAACCTCGCTGAGACCTCCGGCGTAGTAGCAGGTGCAGTTGCTGTTGAATACGACTCAAGCGTGCTTGAGCTTGTTGAAGCTACATGGAACGCAGAGGCGCTTCCTAAATTAGATGCTTCTCATTACGACGAAAGCACAAATAAAGGCGTGTTCCTTTATTCCAAAGAAAAGACCATCAGCGGAAATATCTTTTCCGTGACCTTCAAGGTGCTTGATAGCGCTCCTATCGGCAGGACCGAGGTAAGCTGTGAAATTCAGCTTCAGAATAAGACGGGTGACTTCATTTCGGTTACCAACAGCGCAGGCTACGTTGACGTTATCTGCGAGCATAAGTTCGATCAGAAAAACGATCAGCATCTTGCAAGCGCTGCAACCTGCACAACACCCGCAAGCTATTATTACACCTGTTCTATCTGTGGAGAGGTAGGTAGTGAGACCTACACCTCCGGCTCTGCTCTTCCCCACACCTTCGATCAGCAGAAGGCAACCACCGAGTATCTCGTAGAGGACGTTAAGTGCGTTGACGAGGCTGACTACTACTACAGCTGCTCCTGTGGAGCAAAGGGTAGCGAAAGCTTTAAGGCAGACGCAAGCTGGAGCCACAATTACTCTGACAACTGGCAGACCGATGCAGAAAAGCATTGGCACCAGTGCGATGACTGTAAGAAGGCGAAGGATGAGGCGGCTCATACTCCCAATGATGAAAACATCTGTACCGAGTGTAACTACGATCTTGGTACAGAGGAAGCTCACACTCACGACTTCAGCACAATGAAGACCGACGGTGAACATCACTGGTACGAATGCTCCTGCGGAGTTAAGTACAACGTTCAGTCTCATAAGTGGAATGAGGGTAAGTGCGAGATCTGTGATACAGAAGAGCCCGAAGCTCAGCCCGACGAGGACGACGGATCCCAGGGCGGATTCCTTGACTTCCTGTTCGGCAATCTCTGGCTGCTGCTTCTGATCATCTTCGGAATCTTTATGGGTATAGCATTTATCATCCATCTCTCAAGAGACAGATATTACTATTACTGGTAAGTAAAGGTTAATTAAGCAAAAAACTAATAAAAAAGAGGCCGTACCCTTTGGTACGACCTCTTTTTTTGTAAAAATCGGGACGTGAAATTCACCGATCAGTTATTTTTCTTTTTAAAAATTCCGTCGAAAAAGCGCTCTCCCTTTTTGTGGGCAAAAAGATCGCAGAGAAGAAACAAACCAAAGTAGAGAGGAATTGCGATAAGAGCGATTATCGGATAGGTTAGAAATTCGATTCCCGCAAAGGGAGAATGGATAAGGAACATTGAATTAACCTCGTACGCCATCTCCTCTGACACGAGAGTATGGAATACAAGATTGCAGTAAAGTCCTATTACCAGCATCATAAGTATAGATATGAGGATGTTGGTAATATTCCTTTTAACATTCACTTTTACACGGCCAAAAATAGGCAAGAGTAGCACGTTGAAGAGCAAGGTCGCATGAGAAACTATGCCCTTTGTGACATCGAAATCGGCGAGGGTGGGATTTCTGACGAAATCGACGTTGGCAAACATACCTACCAGAGTTGATACGATTCCGAACCAGAAAATATAGTCAGCTAAAAATTCGGCGAATTTTGAAAGCTTGTCCTTAAGGAAGCCATAGATCACGCTACACCACATCACCACGTTGCAGGGATAGATGGGCAATATCAGATTGGGGTTGCCTCTGAGATAATCCATAGCGCTCCCGTCGAGAAAATAATGGTATAAAAGCGAGCTGTAATGACAGCAAACGGTGAAGACCGCCGAGACTATAAGAATAACATTCCGAGTGCGCTCACTCTTTACAAATCTTTTTACAAGCCACAGACCGAGGGATATTATAAGTATAAGCAGGAAATTCAATATAAAAAGCTGTTCCATATCTCACCTTTTTTCCTTTTTTAAACTATAATAGAATTATATCATATATAGATAGAAAATTCAAGTATAAAAGAAGCCGAGTGAAAATAAACCTTTTTTCAACACCAACCCAGCGAATTCAAAATAAAAAACAAAACTCCGCTACAAGCAACTATGCCTCTGATAGCGGAGTTATTTCCATATTATGTCAACTTAAGTTTGCTTTTTATCGATTTAATTATAGGTTTCAAAATATACATCGATATTTATCAAGGTGTTTACAAATGCAAAAATCAATACTGCAGCTAACAATCCTATTACAATATACGAGGTTATTTCAAATACCTTTTTCTTCTGATGTACAGCTATCACAAACGGCTTATCCTTAAATCTATCACGGACAAGATAATAAATTAAAACGCCAATAGCTCCACCAAGTGTATTAGTGATAAGATCGATATACGCAAATCCGCCAATGCAGTTTACTATCTGCAAAACTTCATAAAAACAGCTCAGAAGAAAAGAAATTAAAATCGAAAGTGAGTATTTACGCTTGACTAAAAACGTAGGGAGAAGTACACCTATGGGGATAAATAAAAGGATATTTACAAACAGATCTGCAAATCCGGTGAAAAAAGAAGGGCTTGAAAGAAAGAAGCGAAATCTATCAATCAGCTCCATCTTGCTGAAGGTATATCTTGATTCAAAGATCGGAACTCTCATATTGCACTTAAGAGCTATGATCCAAAAAATCAAAAGCATATACTGAATGAAAATTATCAAAATAAGTCTTAAGCTCTTTTTTGATATGGACATTATTTAATCATTCCTTTCCTTTTGATAGGCGATAATCATATAGTGATATTATATCAAATCTTTACTTTAAAGTCAACACATTTGACGATGGCTGTTTTTTAGAAAGACAGGTTGCGAGAATTTGCTGTATGGGGAATGTTTCGTGCGAAGCGTACGGATCAACAACCGACAAAAAAAGAAAAGCAGGACTTCTGTCCTGCATACGGGAATTTGCTGTGCGAGGTAATGTTTTATCTGATTTCAAGGTCTGCGATAAACTAACGGTATATCTCCGCACGACGCAATATACCACCTGTCGGTGATATGCGAACCTCGCCGTTAAAAGTATCAGTAAAATTGCACGCATATATTACGGCGAGGGTTCGGTTCCACCGACTCACCAACGCAAAAAGGACACCCACAAGGAGTGTCCTTTTCGTGTTGGTGAGCCAAATTATTGCAAAGTCGAATAGAAATATTCACTGTTTTTTTCTTTGCCCGACAAAACAGACGGTGGCAATCACCGTTACCGTCACACTATATAGCAAAATCGGCAGAATATGTGTTGATGCAAGCTCAAAATCTCCGCTTAATAGGGCTTTTTCCATTTCTACTGCGTGGAAGAACGGGAGAAGGTTGGCTATTTTCCAGAAAAACCCACCCACCAGCTTTAAATCAAACCACACTCCCGAAAGCCACGCAGAGAGATTGGTAAGTAATGCTCCGCAGATGCCACCTACCTGCTTGACGCCTAAAATGCTACCGCACAAAAGTCCAAGCGCAATATTGAAAACAGCCATAGGTATCATACCGATAAGCGCATAAACGATATTCACGCTGACCGACAGTCCTAAGGGAATGGCAAAAAGATAGCAGATAACCGTCTGTCCAAGAGCAATGGGTAAAAGCGGAAGCATATATCCCATTATAAAGTCAAAGCCTGTAAGAGGTGTTGTATACAACCTTTGTAAGAGTGCGCTTTCTCGGTCTTTGGCAACCAAGGTTGCAGAAAACAAGGTCATAAATGACAGTCCAAACACAGTAATACCCGGAGTCAAGCTGTCAATTTCAAACAAGCTCACGGGTATATTTTTCTGCAAGGCACTGAGAAGCAATAGTAGTACCAACGGAAATCCCAATCCAAAGCCAAGATTGATGGGATCACGCAAAATCTCCTTTGCACATCTTTTAGCAAAAGTCATCATTCTCATACCGCACTCTCCTTTACGATAGCAACGAACGCAGATTCAAAATCATTTGTATTTGCTTTTGCCATTAATTCATTTGCCGTTCCTACGGTCAGGAGCCTGCCGTTTTTCATAATGCCTATCCGGTCGGAAAGCGCTTCGGCTTCCTCCATATAATGGGTTGTCAGAATTATCGTTACGTTGCCCCTCAGGGCTCGAATGGTTTCCCAAAGCTCATGCCTTGCTATAACGTCAAGTCCAAGAGTAGGCTCGTCTAAAAACAGAATCTGAGGTTCGCTGATAAGGGCCATTGCAATACTGACACGCCGTTGCCAACCGCCTGACAGCTTACCTGCTTTTCTGGTCAGTACATCAGCCAGGTCAAATTGCTCCGACATCTCTAAAATTTTCGCAGAGGTCTTTTCTTTTGAAAAGCCGTGAATACCGCAGATTAATTCTAAGTTTTCCTTTACGGAAAGGTTAGGAGCAACGGCGGTTTCCTGAGGCGATATTCCAATCAACCGCTTTACCTTTTCCGCTTCCTTTGTAACGCTATAACCCCCTACAAAGGCATCTCCGTCCGTAGGAATTGTCAGGCAGGAGAGCATTTTAATTGTGGTAGTCTTCCCTGCACCGTTTACACCGAGCAAAGAAAATAATTCGCCCTGCCGTATTTCTAAATTAAGCCTATCTACGGCGGTTACATTCTTGTACCGCTTGACAAGCTTGATTGCTTTTATTGCATTAATAACAATCACATCCTTTCGTTTTAGTCATTGATATTTTACCAAACGAAGGAGCTTGATTGTTGATTTTTGCCTATTCGGTAATTATTTGTGTCTTATCGGTTGGGGGTAGCCGTAAGGTAGTCGAACCAACAAGGTTTTAAAAGATAGATTTCTCCCTACTCATCGCCAATTTTTTCTTAAATATCCACATATTCCTCAAAAAAATCGGCTTGATTATGAAAAAATCTATTCTTTTAAAACTGCTTTGCACCATACGGCAAATAAATTTTTGATGGATTTTTTAGGATTTTGCCGAAGGCAAGTAGGGACTTTACAAGGCGAAAGCCTTAAAAAGACACTAAAATTTATTGCTGTATGGCTTATGGGTTCGATTACCTTATGGCTACCGTTCCGTATTTCCAATCATTGATACCGCCGAACTCCTTGATATTCGTATAGCCTAACGCCGCAAGCTCATTTGCGGCGTTCTTGCTTCTCCTGCCGCTTCGGCAGTAGACGAGGATCAGCTGATCCTTGTCGGTCAATATGCTCTCGGCTTTCTCTCCGATCTCATGATCGGGAATGAGGATAGCCCCTGCGATATGACCTGCCGCAAACTCCTCGGGGGTCCGCACGTCAAGGATGACGTATCCTTCCCCGCTGTCCATCAGCGCCTTTGCCTCGGCGGGCGTGATCTGCTCGTAGGTGTTCGTGTGGTCACCACCGTTGCATCCCACGAGCAGAGGAATGAGCATCAGCGCGACC
>JAZSMV010000025.1:0-18528 GCA_045536065.1 Eubacteriales bacterium
GCTCACAGAACGACATGGCTACGATCCGACTTGGTAGGCGTTCGTGAGAGCGTTGAGGCTGACGAGAACAAGAAGAACAAGGCGGACTTCGTGCTCTGGTTTACAAAGTCCAAGTTTGACGACCAGGAGCTTAAGTGGAATTCTCCCTGGGGTATAGGCTATCCCGGCTGGCATATCGAGTGCTCCTGTATAGCATCCAAGTTCCTGGGTGAATATCTTGATATTCATTGCGGCGGTATCGACAACGCATTCCCTCATCACACCAACGAGATCGCACAGTCTGAGGCCACCTTCGGCCACGAGTGGTGCAAATATTGGTTCCACGTTCATCACCTGAACACCAATTCGGGTAAGATGTCCAAGTCCAAGGGGGAGTTCCTTACCGTTTCTCTCCTTGAGAGTAAGGGATATGATCCTCTTGTATACCGTTTCTTCTGCATGCAGTCGCATTACAGAAAGAACCTTGTATTCTCCTGGGAGAATCTTGATAACGCTAAAATTGCATACAACAAGCTTGTAGGCCGTGTGGCAGAGCTTAAGGCAGAGGGCGAGGTTGACGAGGCTGCGTTTGCCGAGGGAAAGAAGCGCTTTACCGACGCACTTGACAACGATCTTAACACCTCTCTTGCGGTTACCGCACTTTACGACGTATTCAAGCTTAAGACTAACGATAAGACAAAGCTGGCTCTTGTAGAGAGCTTTGAGACCGTTCTTGACCTGGGACTTATTGCCGCTGCAAACAAACTTAACGAGCAGAAGGCAAAGGAGGAGGCAGAGGAGAACGCAGGTGTTGATCCCCAGCTTCTTGCTTACATCACCGAGAGAATTGAGGCACGTAAGGCTGCCAAGAAGGCGAAGAATTTTGCCGAGGCAGACGCTATCCGTAACGAGCTTCTCGAGCGTGGCATCACCCTTCTTGACACCAGGGAGGGAACTAAATTCTCTATAAACGAGGGTTAATTCTCGGCAGAACTCAAAAAAGAAAGGAGATACAGCTGTGTACGAAAAGTCTGTTGCCGACGTTGCATTTATGGTGGGCGATACCGAGACCGCTGCGCAGATGTATCTTGAGGGCGCACGTGAGGGGGATGCTCTGGCATCCTTCAACTACGGATATTGCCTTTGGCGTGGCATCGGCGCTCCCTATGATCCGAGGGAGGCAAAGAGCTTTTTCGCCTTTGCGAGAGATCTTGAGGGCGGTGAGGCCTGCTACAATATCGCTATGCTTTACCTTCGTGGCGAGGGTGTTGCGAAGGATTATGTAAAATCATACGAATATATGAAAATATCCGCAGAGCAGGGCTGTATCGAGGCTCAGCTCTATCTCGGTATGGCATATACCTCGGGCTGTATGTTTGAGCCCGACATCGTGGGTATCTCAATGATCCCCTGCCATACTCCCATATACCGTGACGACAGTCTTCTGCTGGACGGTGAAATATACGATTTTGAGCTTGACGAGGAGCTTCGTTATTCTGCGATCCGTCAGGATGCAAGACAGGCCTTCGAGTGGTTTCAGACTGCCGCAAGGCACACTCCCGCCTACGTTGATGATCTGGTTGCAAAGGGCAAGTTCCTTTATGCTCGCTGCTACGTGGACGGGCTTGGCACCGATTTTGACAGAGAGAAGTCTGTAAGACTTATGCTTGCCGCACAGAAGAGCGGCTCGCCTGAGGCAACGGCCTATATTATCGAAAACGGCATTACCGCCGATATGCTTCGGGATATAGAAAAAGAAAAGAAAAAGCTTAGAAAGGGGTAGTCCTATGGTAAAAATCACAGAAGTACTTGCGGGCAGCCGCTCTGACAGGGCAGGTCTGCGTGCAGGCGATATTCTCACGTCCATAAACGGAAATGCTATAAACGACGTGCTGGACTATCGCTTTTACCTTACCGAGAGAAGCATTGAGCTTCTGCTCACCCGAGATGGCGAGGAATACTCGGTAAAAATAAACAAGGGGGAATACGACGATATTGGCCTTGAATTTGAAACTCCCTTGATGGATAAAAAGCACTCCTGCACCAACAAGTGCATTTTCTGCTTTATCGACCAGAATCCCGAGGGACTGCGTGAATCGCTTTACTTTAAGGATGACGACTCCCGTCTTTCCTTTATTCACGGAAACTATGTAACACTGACTAATATGTCACAGCAGGACGTTGACCGTATTATCAAGATGCGTATGTCGCCCATCAATATTTCGGTGCACACCACCAACCCCGAGCTTCGTGTTAAGATGATGAAGAACAAGCATTCGGGAGAGGTGCTGAAGTACCTTAATGATTTTGCCGAGGCGGGTCTTTCCATGTGTGGACAGATCGTGCTTTGCCGAGGCGTCAACGACGGCGAGGAGCTGCTTCGCTCAATGAAGGATCTTGCCGCCCTTTATCCCGCAATGTCAAGCGTTGCTATCGTGCCTGCGGGACTTACTAAATTCAGGGACAAGCTTTATCCCCTTACCGACTTCACCTCCGATGAGGCTGGGGAGATAATTGATATGATAAACTCCTTCGGCGACGCTCATAAGAGTAAGCACGGCACACGCCTGTTCTATGCCGCAGACGAGTTTTATCTTAAGGCGGGAAGGCAGATTCCCGATGCCGATTACTATGAGGATTATCCTCAGATCGAGAACGGAGTAGGTATGATCCGATCCTTCTCCGACGAGGTTGGAATGGCTACTCTGGACGTAGCCGAGTTTGCCGCTTCGCCCGATAGGGAGAGGTGCGTTTCTCTTGTGACAGGCACTGCGTCATATCCTATGATTAAGGAGCAGGCGGACAGGCTAATGGATATCTGCCCGAATTTAAGTGTCAATATTTATGAAATAGTCAATAATTTCTTTGGCAGGTCGATAACCGTTTCAGGCCTTCTGACCGGCCGTGATATATGTGAACAGCTTGACGGCAAGCCTCTTGGCGAGGAGCTTCTGATACCTCAGAACTGCCTTCGTCACGGCGAGGACGTGTTCCTCTGCGGAATGACCGTCGGGCAGATGAGTGAGATACTTGGCGTTCCTGTTCGCACGTCGGGATCCGACGGCTACGAGCTGTGCGAGGCCATTCTCGGAAGAAGTATTTGATAGGTGGAAGGAGAAAGAAATGTCAAAACCGATTGTAGCAATAGTGGGCAGACCCAACGTGGGTAAGAGCACACTTTTCAATAAGCTTATAGGCGAGCGCCGTTCTATTGTGGAGGACACTCCCGGCGTTACCCGTGACCGTATTTATGCAGAGGCTGAGTGGAATGATCACCGCTTCCTTTTAGTCGATACGGGCGGTATTGAGCCTAAGACCGACGATACTATTCTGAAGCAGATGAGAAATCAGGCGGAGATAGCTATCGCAACCGCAGACGTTATTATCTTTATGTGCGATATTCACGCAGGCCTTGTGGCTGACGATCGGGATATTGCGATTATGTTAAAAAAATCGGGCAAGCCTGTTGTTCTTGTTGTAAACAAGGTGGACAGAGTAGGCGATCTGCCCTATGAATTCTACGAGTTCTACGAGCTTGGCTTCGACAGAGAGCCTATTGCGCTTTCTTCACTTCACGGCACAGGCTCGGGCGATCTTCTTGATGCGGTTATCGAGGAGTGTCGCTTTGATGAAAACGAGCTTGACGACGAGAACGTTATCAACGTAGCCGTTATCGGTAAGCCCAATGCGGGTAAATCCTCTATTATCAACCGTATGTGCGGTGAGGAGAGGGTTATCGTATCGGATATTGCGGGTACCACACGTGATGCTGTTGATACGAGGGTCGAGAACGATTATGGCGTTTACAACTTCATTGATACTGCGGGCATCCGCCGTCACTCCAAGGTTGAGGACAGAATAGAGAAATTCTCGGTGCTGAGAGCAAATATGGCTATTGAGCGTGCCGACGTATGTCTTATTATGATCGACGCCCAGGATGGCGTTACCGAGCAGGATGAGAAGATCGCAGGTCTGGCTCACGAGGCAGGTAAGTCCTGTATAATCGTAATCAACAAGTGGGACGCTATCGAGAAGGAGAACAACACCGTTAAGGAATACAACAAGCGCATCCGCACGGCCCTCTCTTATATGCCTTACGCACCTATCGTGTACGTTTCTGCTCTTACGGGTCAGCGTGTGAGAAATCTCTATGAGATGATAAACGAGGTTTACGCCTCTGCTCGCCGCAGGATCACAACAGGTGTGCTTAACGATCTTCTCAATGATGCCACCACCAGAGTTCAGCCCCCCTCGGATAAGGGTAAGCGCCTTAAGGTCTACTATATGACCCAGACCTCGATCGCTCCCCCCACCTTCGTTATTTTCTGCAACAGCGAGGAGCTGTTCCACTTCTCATACAGACGTTATATTGAAAACTGCCTGCGTGATACCTTTGGCTTTGAGGGAACACCCATCAAGATAGTTATAAGGCAGCGAGGCGACGATTCCACTAAGGCGTAAAAAGGATTAAAAGATGTTTATAGATAATATTAAAATCTACGTTAAGGCAGGTGACGGCGGCAACGGAGCCGTTTCCTTCCACCGTGAAAAATACGTTTCTGCAGGCGGCCCCGACGGCGGTGACGGCGGCAGAGGCGGTAATATAGTTTTTAAGATCGACCACGGCGCAAATACTCTGCTTGCCTTCCGCTATAAGCGTAAGTTTATTGCCGAGAACGGTCAGAACGGTATGTCGGGTAAGATGCACGGCAAGAGCGGTGCGGACGTTATCATCACCGTTCCCGAGGGCACTCTTATCAAGGATCCCGATACAGGCAAGATCATCTTCGATATGGGCAGCGACCGTGAGTTCGTTCTCTGTAAGGGCGGCCGTGGAGGCTGGGGCAACAGACATTTTGCCACCCCCACAAGACAGATCCCCCGCTTTGCAAAGAGCGGTACAAAGGGTGAGGAGAGGGAGGTTCTCCTTGAGCTTAAGATGCTGGCGGAGGTTGGTCTTATAGGCTTCCCCAACGTTGGTAAGTCCTCCATTCTCTCCCGCATCTCCTCTGCAAAGCCCAAGATTGCAAATTATCACTTCACCACGCTCTCGCCCAACCTGGGTGTTGTCAGTATGGGTGAGGGCAGGGGCTTCCTTGCTGCTGATATTCCCGGACTTATTGAGGGCGCATCCGAGGGCCAGGGCCTTGGTCATGATTTCCTCCGTCACGTTGACAGATGCCGTCTGCTTCTTCACGTTGTTGATATTGCAGGTACCGACGGCAGAGATCCCGTAGAGGATATTGAGAAGATCAACTACGAGCTTTCTCAGTACTCCGAGGAGCTTTCCCGCCGTCCTCAGATCATTGTTGCCAATAAGATCGACTCGGTTCTTGAGGAAGAGGAGATCTATATCAACTTCAAGAATTACGTAGAGAGCAAGGGTCTTACCACCGTTTACGTTTCCGCCGTTACAGGCGAGGGACTTGAGGAGCTTGTAAGGGCTGCTACCGAGAAGCTTAAGGATCTTCCTCCCGTAACCATCTACGAGGCAGAGTATTCGCCCGAGGATGAGGCTATCTCAAGTGCCGCAGGTGTGAAGGAGACCACCGTCCGTAACGAAAACGGCAAATATATCGTTGAGGGCGAATGGCTCTATAACTTTATGGGTCAGATCAACTTCGACGATTACGAGTCGCTTAACTTCTTCCAGCGAGTGCTTATCAAGAACGGCGTTATAGACAAGCTCCGTCAGGCAGGCGTTGAGGAGGGCGACACCGTTTCTATCTACGACTTCGAGTTTGATTTTGTATATTAAGCGTAAATTCCAAGTGCACGGTTGATTCCGTCGCCGATCATCTCTGCGGCGGATGAAACTATATCATTTATCTCCTTTGGAGATACGAACATTGGCGGGCCTGAAATTTCCCTGTCGCAGAGCACCCTCGTATCGATCACTGTGGGCAGACCGATGGCGATTACAGGCACGCCTACCGTTTCTACTCCTAACGCAAGTCTGGGATTACCCAGACCACTGCCGGGGGAAATACCTGTATTGCATATCTGTATTGTGCTGCCGAGACGGCTGACGTCACGGGTGGCAAGGGCGTCTATGGCGATAACGGCATCAGGCTTTATAATATCGCACACCCCCTTGACTATCACCGCCGCATCAAGACCGCTTTTTGCGGAGACGTCGGGTGTGATCACGGCTATTTCTGCGCAGCCAAGCTTTCCGAAGGCTCTTGGATCGTGCTCCTTTATCTGCATTGTGGGTCTGACTCCTCTTGCCGCCTCATAGCCTATGGCATCGGGGGTAAGCTCGGGGTTTCCAAGTCCGCATATCAGTATTCTACCCGGGAATATATCCGATAGCTCCAGCATACGGCAGATCTCACCTGCGATCTCATCCTTGGCATCCTCGATATGACGGAAGTCCAGCATATCGGCTCTGCGCATCTGCAGGGTATCGTACAGACCCATAGGTCTGCCGATTGACTCGGCACCACGCTTTGATGAGATCCTTATTCTCTCCCAATAACCCACACGGCTTCTTTCCTTGACGTACTCAACGCCGGGCATATCAACGTCGGCTCTGTGTCTTTCGAGAGCGAGATCGGTATAGGGCAGATCCCCACCGTAATTTCTTTCGGTAAAATATCCGTACATAAATTCCTCCTTGTGTTTGCTTTAGGAATTTTTGACGGCGTAACTTTGGGTTATACATTTGAAAAAATAATTGAAAGGCATCCTTTATGAAAAGAAATAAAAAATTCGGTCTTAACACCGTTACCGATCTTAAGGTATTTCTTCTTTTCCTTCTTGACAATATCCGTTATCCTGTTGACAGAGCAACGGTTATAGATATAGTTACCGAAAACACCGACGAGATCTCCCTCGACTACGATCAGTGCCTTGGCGAGCTTTCGGATTCGGGACACATCCTCTTTGACGACGTAGAGGGTGAAAAGTATTATATGATCTCCGACAAGGGCAGGGCGGTTGCCTCCGAGCTTTACGACAGCCTTGACGCAGGCTTCAGAGAGCGTAGCCTTCGTTCTGCTATCAAGCACGTATCGCTCTCCAAGAGCGGAGCATCGATCAAGGCTTATATCGAGAATACCGATAACGGTCGCTACCGTGTGACCCTTGAGGCCCACGATCGCTTCGGCGAGCTTATGCACACCTCTCTTACCGTAAATTCTCTTGCTGAGGCAGAGCAGATAAAGCGCAATTTTGAGGCAAAGCCCGACGGCGTTTACAGGGGTGTTTTATTCTCCGCAACAGGCAGAATTGAATATTTATCCTGATTTTTCTTAATTTCGTCATTTTCAACAAAAATGGTTTCTCTCTTATGTGAAAGTTTGTAGGAAAGTTAGAAAAAATATTTAATTTATCTTGACAAATAATGAACAAAAAGGTATAATTATTACGTTAATGGAAGTTTATGCAATGAATTTGTATGAAAACACCGATATTAATACTCTCATTCTGCGTTGCCGTGACCGTGACGACGAGGCATTTGACGAGCTTGTGCGTCGCTACACGCCCCTTATGCGTAAGGTGATCACCGGCTTTGATCAGACTGCCTACGAGTACAGCGAGCTGTTTTCCGAGGCTTGCGTTGCTCTGCACACTGCGGCAGGACGCTTTGACCTTGAGCAGAGTGAGGTGACCTTCGGCCTTTACGCACGTATTTGTATCCGTAATCGCATTGTTGATCTTATCCGTGTTGCCGAGTCGGATCCCGATATTTCCGAGCGTGACGTTGAGGGGCTTTCCTATGAGAGCAACCTTGAAAGGCGTCTTGAGGAAAGAGAGATTTTTAATAACCTTCTTCTTTCTGCCAAAGATTTACTGTCGGATTACGAATATCGAGTGCTATTGCTTCACATTCAGGGATATAAGACCGCCGCTATCGCATCTATGCTTTCCCGCAGCGCAAAGTCGGTGGACAACGCCAAGTCCCGTCTCTTCAGACGACTGAGGGAGGAGATCGGCGATATCTCTAAAATTTAATTTTGTCATTATGCCCAAGGTAGCTTAAGGGAGAGCGTTGGTTATACAAAGGCGTCGGTTGGAATCCGTCTCAGGGCAAATATTTACAAACCTATCAAGGGAGAAAAGACACAATGTACCAGGACGAGACATTGAAGTGCAGAGACTGTGGTAACGAATTCGTTTTCACAGCAGGCGAGCAGGAATTCTACGCACAGAGAGGCTTTGAGAACAAGCCCTCCAGATGCAAGGATTGCCGTACCGCAAAGAAGAATGCGCAGAAGAGTGCAAGAGAGATGTTTGCAGCTGTATGCGTAGAATGCGGCAAGGAGTGCCAGGTGCCCTTCAAACCCACCGAGGGTAAGCCCGTATACTGCAGCGAGTGCTTCGCAGCAAGAAGAGCGGCTCAGGACGCACAGTAAGCCACAAGCTTTAAGCGACCACCTTCAAAAAAGAGGACCCGCTCGGGTCCTCTTTTTTCGCACCAATATTGAAAATAATTTTAAAATATAATATAATTTAGTTGGAAATAAAATTAATTGGAGGTTTTTATGAAAAAAATACTTATTTTTCTTCTTGTCCTGAGCCTTGCGCTCGTAGGACTTGTAGCCTGCACCGGCACAGATGACGATAATTCGGATCAGGGTGGCTCGGGCGAGAATAACCAGGGCGGCTCGGGTGACGCAGGCGGCTCTGAGGGCAATGATCAGGGTGGCTCCACCGGCGGTGGCTCCGAGGACAATGGCGGCTCCGAGGACAACGGTCAGGGCAGCACTACCGAAACTACCACCTATACCGTTAATTTCAAGAACAACGACGGCTGGACAGCAGTCAACGTATACGTATGGCTTACAGATGCCGAGAGCGGTGAGAACACTCTTTACACCGAAAGCTGGCCCGGTTCTGCAATGACCGAGGGCGAGGGCGGATGGTACAGCTACAGCTTTGAGGCCGCTTCCGCAGAAGGCATCAAGCTTATCTTCAACAATGGCACAGATCAGACAGGCGACCTTCTTTTCAGCGCCGAGAAGATCTGGTGGGCAAATGGCGTTGCCTTTGAAACCAAGGCGGCTGCCGAGGAGTCAAAGCTTGACAGCATCACTCTCTATTTCCACAACACTAACGGTTGGGAAGCACCTCACTTCCACGCCTGGAACTCCACCGGCGCAGTTAACACCTGGCCCGGCGTTCCCATGACTGCCGTAGAGGGCAAGGCTGATTGGTATTACGTAGAGCTCAGCGTTGCATCTACCCAGGGACTTGGCTATCTCTTCTGTGATGGAACAGGCGAGGGAAGTGCCGCAACAGGCAATCAGACAGCCGACGTTACCTACACCGCAGATAAGCTCTATTACTCTAACGGCCATCTCTTCGCATCCTTTGAGGAGGCGGAGTCCGACAATACCACCTATGCAGATCTTTACATCCGTGGCTCTCACAATTCCTGGGGAACCGACAGCGCATTCGTGCTGAACGCAGACGGCAGCAAGACCATTACCGTAGAGCTTTCCGCAGGCGTACAGTTCAAGATCTCTAACAACGATTGGTCAGAGCAGATCGATTATACTAACACTGCCTTCCAGTCGGACTCCAATTTCGATTGGGGAACCGACAACAATAATATCAAGGTCGTTAATGCAGGAAGCTACACCTTCAGCATAGATGCCGACGGTAATCTCACTATCACAAAGAACTAAAAAAACGCATAATAATCAAAAGAGGCTGTCCGGTTTGGACAGCCTCGTATTTTTTATAAAATTTAAAAAACGAAGTTTATTCCTCGGCAGAAGTCTTTTCTTCGACGGTCAACTCCTCGCTTGCGACCTCGTTTTGCTTATCCAGCCTTTGCTTGATTTTTGGATAAATGATAAGCAGTGCAATACCCATCGCCAGAACGCCAAGCGACCAGGAGATCGGGTAGATGGTGTAAATTCCGATCAGCGAATGGAACTGCTCCATCGGGTAGAATACGAACACCCATATCATACGAAGCACACAAATAGCGCCGATGCTGACTATCATAGGTATCATCGAGTAGCCAAGTCCCCTAAGTATACCCGACAGGGTATCCATAACTCCGCACAGGAAGTACACCGAGAGCATAAAGCCCATAAGCTCCACTGCTGAATTGATAACCAGATCCTTGTCTGCAACGGTGGGATCTACGTAGAGATTAGCCAGCGGCTCTGCAAAGAGATTGACAAGCTGACCGCCCACAATACCGACAACCATAACCTGAATCACCGCATAGATGATGGATTTTTTGATTCTCTCGGGCTTTTTCGCACCGTAATTCTGACCGGTGAAGGTCATTCCTGCGTGGAGATAGGAGTTCATTGCGGTATGCACCAGACCCTCGATGTTGATAGCAATAGCCTTGCCCTCAAGATCGTAGCCGGGCAGATCGTTTATACCTGCTGTGAGAATGATGTTGGAAATAGAGAACAGCGTTCCCTGAAGACCTGCGGGAATACCGAGGTAGAGGATCTCTTTAAGTATGGAAGCGTCGATCTTAAGCTTCTTTGTATCCAAAGCATAAGGCTGAGATTTTCTCAGAATAAGCACTAGTACTACAACGATAGCAGAGAGATACTGGGAAACTATAGTCGCCAGCGAAACGCCGTCAACCGACATTCCAAATCCTAATACGAACAGAAGATTAAGCAGAACGTTGCATATTCCCGAGGATGAGAGAATTATAAGCGGAGTTTTTGAGTCTCCCACAGATCTTAATGTGGATGCACCGAAGTTATACACCGCAGATGCGGGAATACCTGCGCATATTATACGTAAATAGAGCAGGGCGTCGTCCATAAGCTCGGGCTTGGTGTTCATCAGCGTCAGGGCGGGCCTTGAGATGATCAGACCTATGATGGAAAAGGCGATTCCCGAGATCAGCGAGAACAGCATAGAGGTATGTACCGCACGGGAGAGCTTGCCGTGATCCTTGGCGCCGTAGCTCCTTGCGATAACAACGCCCGCACCTCCCGCAATACCCATAAAGAGATTTACGATAAGGTTGGCAAGCGACGTGGTGGATCCGATAGCCTCCAGCGCACTGTCATTGCCGGAAAATCTTCCTACAACGATACTGTCGGCCATATTATAGAATATCTGCAGCATACCTGTCAGTATGATAGGTACTACGAATTTAATCATAGGTAAAAACAGCGGTCCTTCTGTCAGGTCACGCTTTATTTTTGACATTTTTCCCCCTCCTGCTACCAGTAAAAAAATCATTAAGGATATTGTATTCCTTTTTTGAGCTTTTGTCAATCGCTTTTCTGTAAAAAGTCAAAAAAAGCACAGCCTGTGGCACTCTGTCGAAAAAAATAATATTTTATAAATTTTTTAATAATTATACTGTACAAACGTTATTTTTTATGCTATAATATAAAAGGCGCACTGCGTTTTCTTGTTTGAAGGCGCATAAAAGCCGATTTAAAAACGAAAAAAGGTTAATTATGGAATATAAAAAAAGAAATCCCAAGAGCCATGGCAGAGAGCGTAACTCCCGTGACGACTTCCGCAAGGGAGAGCCCGACGAGAACGTTATCTTTGGCAGAAATGCTGTCAAGGAGCTGCTTTCGAGCGGAAGGGACATTGAGAAGATATTTATTCAGAGCGGTGACCGTGAGGGCTCGGTAAATCTTTTATTGGGCATTGCCTCCGAGCGCAAGCTTCCCATACACGAGGTTGACCGTGCTAAGCTTGACAGTCTTACCCTCGGCGCTCACCACCAGGGAATAGTTGCTATTGCCGCCGAGCGAAATTACGCTACGGTGGATGAAATACTCGCCTATGCAGAGGAGAGGGGAGAGCCTCCCTTCATTATCGTCCTCGACGGAGTTGAGGATCCTCACAACCTCGGCGCTATTATCAGAAGCGCAGAGTGCTGCGGTGCTCACGGAGTTATTATTCCGAAGCGCCGTGCCGTTGGACTTACCTCCACTGCCGCAAAGGCATCTGCAGGAGCGGTTGAGTATATGAAGGTTGCCAAGGTTACAAACCTTGCCTCTACCATCGACGACCTTAAGGAGCGTGGACTTTGGTTCTACGCCGCCGATATGGACGGTCAAAGCTACTGCGACACCGATCTTTCGGGCGCTGTTGGTCTTGTTATGGGTAGCGAGGGCTTTGGTATCTCAAGACTTGTTAAAGAAAAATGCGACTTTGTCGTTTCCATACCCCTTTACGGAAGGGTAAATTCTATGAACGTATCCTGCGCAGCGGCGGTGCTTATGACCGAGGTTGCAAGGCAGAGAAAAAGAAAGTGAGGCTAAAACGTGGAAAACAAGAATCAGAACATTGATAACGAAAAGCTTAATAATCCCGAAATAGAAGAAGAGCCCGGCGTGCTTGTTCTCGAGGGAGAATATCCCGACGAGGAGACAGAGGGCGAGGGCGAAGCACCCCGTACTACTTATATGCCTCGCTTTACCGAGGCGAGCGAAAAGTACAGACGTAAGGGTGATGCCAAGATCCGTGAGCGACTTGGTATCAAGTCGGTTCCCGAGAAGGAGGAGGACGAGAATCCCGATGAGATAAAGCTTGATCCCACTGCCGAGTTCGACACAGACTTCGAGGGTACTCCCGATGCAAAGGAGCCCGAGAACGTTGCTATCGACGAGAGCGATGAATCTCTTAACGTGCTTAAGTTCAAGAGCCCCGAGGATGAGCTCGAGGAGGAGGCTGAGCGTGAGAGAGAGGAGATCAAGAAGCTTCTCGGAAGCGATAAGCCTAAGGAGGAGCCTGTAGAGGAACCTGAGGAGGAGCCCGAGATCGAAGAAGAGCCTGAAGAGGAGCCCGAGCCTGAGGAGAAGGAATACAGCATTCCCGATCCCGACGAGGACGACTTTGAGGTTTATGAGTTTGGTGACAAGGGTAAGAAGAATCCCACACCCGCACCTGCTCCCGATCCCGAGAAGAAGAGCGGCAAGAAGGGCATTGACAGAGAGTTCAGCAATCCCACTCAGCGTGACAGCATTAAGGACAGATTCCTTGACTCGCTTATCTCCATTAAGATCAGATCCTGGGCGGCAGGCATTTTCGCTGTTGCAATGCTCGTGATCGAGATCCTTGCGGCCTTTGGCGTTATCCCCTTCAGCCTTGTAGAGAATTCCACTAACTTCTTCTACCTTGGCCTTGTGGACTTCTTACTTGCGGCATGTATCTTCTTTATGATGATCCCCGAGATGTTCAGAGCGGTAAAGCTTATGTGCAAGAAAAAGCTTCTTCCCGACGTACTGCCTATTCCCGCATTTATACTTCTCGGAGCATATACTCTTACCGTTTTCCTTGTAAATGAGGAGTCCTACGTTCTCTTCGGCCTTCTCTTTGCAGCTATTTCCATTCCCGTTCTTATTGCGTCGCTCTATCGTGCAAAGGCAGATTTCATCGCCTTCAAGAAGATCTCCACTCTTGAGGAGAAGCAGGTTATCGACGTTCAGAACACAAGAGAGCTTGACGTTGAGAACAAGGCTCTTGACGGCGCTGTTGACGAGTATAAGTCCAGACTTGTACGTACCTTTGGCGCATCCTTTATCTCCGATTTCTTCAAGAACACCGACGGCGTTCCCGCATCTCCCAAGCAGGTTGGTATTATTTTTGGCGTGCCCTTCGGCGCCGCCCTCGTTTCGGGCGTAATCGCTTACTTCCTCAGCTGGAGCTTCATCACCGCCGTTGCAGTTCTTTGCTTCGTTGCGATGATCGGCTGTCCCGCATTTGCTATCATCTCCAGCAAGTCATCCTACTTCTACTCCCAGAGAGCAGCTCTTCTCGCTGACAGCACCAGCATCGGCGAGGACGCATATACAAAATTCGCTACTGCAGACGTATTC
Source organism: Eubacteriales bacterium (assembly GCA_045536065.1). Lineage (GTDB taxonomy): Bacteria > Bacillota > Clostridia > Oscillospirales > CAG-272 > UBA1740. The sequence goes on from JAZSMV010000025.1 coordinate 13,758, forward strand.
GCATTCGACGATACCGACATCTTCGGCCAGGACGACGTTAACCTTAAGCGCTTTATGCTTTACGGTGACAGAGGCAATATGGATAAGGTTATGCGTCAGATGTGCGCACTCTTTGCAGCTGTTGGCGGTCCCCTTGACGGTATGTTCTCCGAGATCATTGATAACAGAGTTCGTCACAAGACAGCAACCAAGGTTATCATCGAGGACGACGGCATCTGCGGTGACGTAGCAGGCCACAAGATCTGCGTTGGTAGCGAGGACTATATGCACCGTAACGGCATTGCTATTCCTTCCGCCGCTATCGGCAGAGAGAGCAGCAACAACTTCGAGACTATCAGAATTATGTATGCCGCAGAGGACGGCGAGGTTAACGCAAAGTTCTATATCAGATATTCCTTCTCCGAGGAATTCACTATGATAATTCCTTCTCTGCGTGACGCAGGCATTATTCCTCTTATTTATACCCGTGACCCTAACATATCGAGCGAGCTTCTTACAACCCTTACCGCAGGTATCGGTGATATGCGTGCTGTAAAGCTTTACAGCATTGCTGACGAGCAGAAGGCTGAGGCACGTGCCAATGCGAGAATGGTTACCTACGGCGACAGACTTGACGCTGCGGGAATGATCGTGCTTGCTAAGAAGGCAAACAAGCTTTCTCTCCACGTAAGATATACCGAGCTTTGTGCAATGGGCTTCGGCGTTGTAATGGCTATCGCCATTTCGCTCTTCGGTCTTGCAGGACTTACTCCTGTGGTAGCATCACTCTGGCAGATCATCAGCTGTATGATCATCAGAGCGATTACCAAGTCCGCATTCCTTAAGGAAAGCAAGAAAAAGAAGGACGAGGATTAATTAAACAGATTACGTTTCCGTGCCAGCCGAAAGGATGGCACGGAAATTTCCCGAAAGGACCTATTAAATGCAGAACAAAAATATATCGTCGGTGCTCAAATCGGTTTCAAAGCCGGGAAGATATATCGGCGGTGAATTTAACAGTATAATTAAGAATAAGGATGAGGTAGACGTTCGCTTTGCCTTCTGCTTTCCCGACACCTATGAGATAGGTATGTCCAACCTGGGCGTGCGTATCCTTTACGACGTGCTGAACAGAGATGATAGCGTATGGTGTGAGCGAGTTTACGCTCCCTGGACGGATATGAAGGAGGCTATGGAGAAGTATTCCATTCCTCTCTCTGCAGTTGAAAGCGGCGATTCGCTTGATAAGTTTGATATGGTGGCATTCTCGCTTCAGTACGAGATGTGCTACACCACCACTCTTGCAATGCTTAAGCTGGCAGGCTTTCCCATCTGGGCAAAGGACAGGGCAGAGGACTGTCCAATAATTATCGGCGGCGGCCCCTGTGTGTATAACTCCGAGCCTGTTGCCGACTTTTTCGACCTTATCAATATCGGTGAGGGCGAGGAGGTTCTGCTTGAGATCTGTCATCTTTATAAAAAGATGAAGGCAGACGGCAGCTACACAAGAAAAGCATTTCTCCGTGAGGCATCTCACATTGAGGGCGTTTACATTCCTTCTCTCTATGAGGTCTCCTATAACGAGGACGGCACTATCAAGGAATATAAGCCTCTCTACTCCGACGTTCCCACAAAGATTAAAAAGCGCATAGTAGCCGATATGGATAAGGCTCCTTATCCCGAGAAGCTGGTTATGCCTTATATTGAGACCGTTCACGACAGAATAGTTCTTGAGATCTACCGTGGCTGTATTCGTGGCTGTCGATTCTGTCAGGCGGGTATGGTATACAGACCTATCAGAGAAAAATCTGTTGAGACCCTTTGCAAGCAGGCAAAGTGCCTTTATGACAATACAGGCTACGACGAGATCTCTCTTATTTCTCTTTCCATCAGCGATTATTCCAAGCTTCCCGAGCTTACCGACAGCCTTCTTGAGTGGACGGATGACGCTCACGTAAGCCTCTCTCTCCCCTCGCTTCGTATTGACAGCTTCTCCGAGGAGCTGATGAAGAAGGTGTCCTCTGTAAGAACGGGCGGTATTACCTTCGCTCCCGAGGCGGGAACGCAAAGGCTTCGTGACGTTATCAACAAAAACGTTACCGAGGAGGATCTTATGCGCTCGGTTGGTATTGCCTTCCGTGGCGGTAAGAGCAACGTTAAGCTTTACTTTATGAACGGACTTCCCACCGAGACCGACGAGGATATTGAGGGCATCGCTGCTCTGGCAAAGAGGGTAGTGGATCAGTATTTTGCACTTCCCAAGCCCGAGCGTCCCAAGGGACTTGGCGTTACCGTCAGCGTTTCCTGCTTTGTTCCCAAGCCCTTTACACCCTTCCAGTGGGAGAAGCAGGATACCTTTGACGAGCTTATTCGTAAGCAGGAGCTTCTCAAGTCTGCGATCACCGACAGACGTATCAGATATGCCTACCACGATGCAAAGGTTTCCTTTATCGAGGCAGTTCTCGCAAGAGGTGACCGCCGTCTTGCACCCGCAATCGCATATCTTGCCGATAAGGGTCAGATGTTCGACGCCTGGGACGAATTCTTTAACTACGATCTGTGGATCGAGGCATTTGAGAGCTGTGGCATAGATCCCGCCTTCTACACATCCCGAGGCTTCGGTCTTGACGAGGTTCTTCCTTGGGATATTATTGACGTTGGCGTGACCAAGGCATTCCTTCGCCGTGAGCGTGACAAGGCATATGAGGGCATTACAACTCCCTCCTGCGCCGAGCATTGCAGCGGCTGTGGAGCAAATAAGCTTGGAGGTAAAAACAGATGGTGCAAGTAAATGAAAATACCAAGCTTTTTCTCCGTTTTCGCTTCAAAAAGCAGGGCAGTCTGCAGTATATCTCCCATCTTGACCTTGTGAGAACCATGCACAAGGTTATCGTGAGAGCCAAGCTTCCGCTCTGGTACACCGAGGGCTTTAATCCAAAGCCCAAGATGATCTTTGCGGCTCCTCTGTCCATCGGCACGGAGAGTGAATGCGAGTTTATGGATCTTCGTATGAAGGAGTATATCGATCCTGCCGAGGCTATGGCTCGCATCAATGCCAATATGACAAGCGAGATGCAGATCTATGAGGCATACTATCCCGAAAGTAAGTTCACCGACCTTAAGTGGATGTCCTACCGTATCACAATAGGCAGTCCTGCCGTTACCGATGAGCTGGCAGACAGATGCAACGCTCTGCTTGGCGGTGACACCGTCGAGGTGCAGAAGAAGAATTCCGAGCAGACCATGAACATCCGTCCTCTCATAAGGAGCGCTGTTGCTAAAAGAGAAGGGGATAGATTAGTGATCGACGCTATTCTCTCGGCAGACCCTTCTGCATTCCTCAACCCCGAATATATTATCAAGGCTCTTCGTACAGGCTGTGATATTCTCACATCTCCCGATCTTACCGAGGAGTATTATGAGATAATGCGCCTTGAGGCATATTTCGGTGATATGACCGAGTTCAGATGATCGCATCAATAGTAAATGTTGATAACCGCCTGAGATGCTCGAGAGAGTATGTCAGGCGGTCTTTCGTTACCTTCGCTTCATCCTCGTTTCCTACGGATAATTGACCCACCAGCTCCACAAAGCAGTCTTCAATATTAGTCAGATCCTCGTGGTTAACCGTCAGGCTGATATACACCTCTTTTTGTCTGAATTCCTTGAAGATTTCTGCCGCCTCGTCCGCCGCATTTTCATCCGAAATATCAATAGCCGAAACGGCTCTTTCCATATTCCTTATCTGCCGAGTGATGACTATGGTGTTTACCGTTACGAAAGCTACTACAACAACCAGCAAAACTACCGATAATATTTTCTGCTTCATTTTTTCTTCCTATCTTTTAAAATAAGTCCTATTTGCCCACTATCAGTCACTGTCAGCAGGAAGGTATCCTTCACCCTTATCGACCGCTCGTCAAGCCGCTTTTTGAGCCAGACCTCATCATACCCCAGAGCCTTCAGATTTTCCTCTATTATACTTCCGTCAATGATAATGTTATGCGCAAGCTCGGGATCCCCCTTTTTTACTACCGACAGCGACCCATTCTGCTCCACGGCTGCATAGTAAACCTGGTCTATATTGCCCACCCCCTGGCTTCTAAGCTCGGAGAGAAGCTCGTTTATGGATATTCGGTTATCGGTCAGCACCTCCTGCAAAACTCTACCTTTATATATAATATACTCCGGCTTTCCTTCGATGGTGGCTTTGAGCTTTTCCGACTTGTTTTTCACCGTCGACAGAATTATCTCTATCGCAACTATCAGAAGTATCGGTATTATGGCATTGAGCAGGGGAATATCGGGATCATCTATGGGGATAGAGGCAATCTCGGATACAAGCAGGGTAGAAACCAACTCACCAACGTCAAGCTCACCTATCTGTCTTTTCCCTAAAATTCTGAGCATAAATGACAGTAAAATATACACAATCAGCGTTCTTACAACTATAGACGTCAAAAAACCACCTCCTTTTATAAATTATTCTATAAATCTTGCACAATAATTCAAAAAAAGTTAAAAAAATCGAAAAATCCTCTTGACAATTGAAAAAGGTTATAGTATAATAGAAAAGCTTACAACCTTGTGAGCAACTTGATCATTGAAAATTGAACAACATGAAATTAAGAAAACATTGTGTTTCGGGGGAAACTCCGAAACGGTGTAAGTTCTTGTCAAAACACATTGAGAAAAAAACTCAAAAGTAAGAAGAAGCTAGATTAAAGATAGCTCTGAAAAAGGATTTAGGTTCCCGAGAGATCGGGGATTTAGATAAGAATTTTTTAGAGAG
>JAZSMV010000105.1:0-10681 GCA_045536065.1 Eubacteriales bacterium
TGGCGAAGAAGGGATGATCAATAACAGGCACCAGGAGAGCTATGATCTTCGTTTCGTTTTTTCTCAAACGAAACGCCATATTGTTTCTGGAATAAAGTCGGATCGTAGCCATGTCGTTCTGTGAGCCAAGGAGTTGGTTTCAAGTGTTGTCTTCCTAAGACCGCTTGGCCTTCCGACTTGGCGAGCTTGGCGAAGAAGGGATGATCAATAACAGGCACCAGGAGAGCTATGATCTTCGTTTCGTTTTTTCTCAAACGAAACGCCATATTGTTTCTGGAATAGTTGAGCGCTTTCATGGCTTCAAGAACCTTTTCTCTGGTCTTTGCGCCAACCGCCTTTTCGTTGTTGATAACTCTTGAAACAGTACCAACTCCTACTCCCGCATATTTCGCTACGTCTTTAATCGTTGTTTCCATATTGCTCCTATTGATTTTATACTATTGTTACATTTTTAATGCAACAAACCGCTGTTTAAAGATCGAATAACATTATTTTATTATATTTTTGTTGACAAGTCAATAGTTTTGTTAATTATAACGGTAAAAAGGAAGCAAAAGTTTACCAATATGTAAAATTTTGTGGGTGAGAGATCTGTCGATGGGTATAAAAGGTGTGATTTTCCCGAGCGAAAAAACAAACTCATATCCTGAAAAATCGCAATTTTTCAAGGGGCGCTCCCGATGGAGTCGCACGTACGGGAATTTGCCTCGTCTTACGAGGTCTCCACAGGAGACAACGAGGCAATGTCTCAAACCCGAGAAATAGAAAAAGCACCACTCTTGGTGGTGCTTCGATATGATACGTTTTGGTGCATACCGCCAGAGGCGGTATATTGGCAGGCGAGGAGATGGAACGTGCATACAGCACAACAAGTGTAATTAGTACAGATTGTATCCCGAGCGCCAAACAAGTACGGGAATGCGGTGTGCGGGTCGAAAGTTAGTATATAGTTTCAAGGTCTGTACTAATCTCCACGTATATCTCCGCACTACCGCAATACCTCGTTGTGCCTTGCACACGAGGTATACGAACCCCTTGCACGAATAATATTCCTGCAAATCTGCATGCATCTTCACGTGCAAGTGGGTTCGGTTTTGTGCGGAGCACAATGAAAAAAGACAGGCGTCCATTCTTGGATGCCTGTCTTTTTCCATGGTGACCCGTACGGGAATCGAACCCATGTTACAGCCGTGAAAGGGCCGTGTCTTAACCGCTTGACCAACGGGCCGAGGTGTGGTAGCGGATGTCGGATTTGAACCAACGACCTGCCGGGTATGAACCGGACGCTCTAGCCAACTGAGCTAATCCGCCAAAAATGACTATTGTCAAACCTCGCTTTGCTATTATATCATAGCGTTTTGGAAAAGTCAATAGTTTTTTAAAAGTTTTTTAGGCTGTCCCGATCAAAATATCAAGACAGCCTGATTGTATTATTGCTTTTTTACAGTATTTATATACTCAACCACCTTTTCAGGAAGCATATCAAGTGGCTCGTTTTCCATAATCGCCTCTCTTGCGGCGGTGGAGCTGATGCCCTCAAGGCCGTCACGGCACTTCCAGAGCTCGGTCTCATATCTGCCGTGCTCATAGTTCCACTCTGCCTGCTCTCGCTCCCATTCAAGATCCTCCTCTGTGCGATAGCCCTTGATGATCTTGGATATCTCGTGATCGGTCATATAGTCGATAACAAGGCCGTTTGAATAGCTGACAAGCACGTTGTCAAGGTCGTCGGTTGCCAGCATTAGCATACGAACTCTGTCCTCAACAGAGAACATATATTCCTTCTTCGGATTGGTGAAAACGACTACGTAAACCTCGTCGTATTTTTCGGCGGCACGGCGGATAATGTCAAGATGTCCCTTGGTGACGGGATCATAGCTGCCGGGAAGAATAACGCTCATTACTCTGCCTCCCTGCCCTCGTAGAACAGGATGTTAACGAAGGTCTTTTTGCCATAGTGAGTGGACTTGATTGCTCTGTATCCTGAAAGTCTGGGATCCGCAAGGTCGATCTCCTCCTCGCCCGACTCAAGCACAACGATTGCGCCGGGGATGATAAGCTCCTTTTCGGCGAGGTAATTTGCCGCATCTGCGCAGCACTCCATGGCATAGGGGGGATCAACGAAAACAAGGTCGTACTGCTCTCTGCCCGATGCCTTTCTGATATAGTTGCGCCAATCGCTTACAAGGAAATGGCTCACGTCGAAGAAGCCTGTGGTGCGTGCGTTCTGTTTAACAATATCCATCGCCTCACGGGAGAGGTCGATAAAGGTAACTCTTTCTGCTCCACGGGAGAGAGCCTCAAGGCCCATCTGACCCGAGCCTGCAAAAAGATCAAGCACACGTCTGCCCTCAACGTCAAACTGAATGGAGGAAAATACAGCCTCCTTTATCCTCTCGGAGGTGGGTCTGGTTGCGTCGCCCTCAAGGCTTACAAGCTTCTTGCCCTTTGCACTTCCGGTGATTATTCTCATCATTTCTTTTTACCTCTTTTTTCTTTGAAGTACTCTGCTATTCTATCGGCATCCACTCTTCCGATGCCACGAACCGTCATCAGCTCGTCCACCGTTGCTGTTCTGATTCTACCGAGCGGCATAGCTGCAAGTAATGCTCTCGCCTTGGCAGGACCGATACCCTCTATCTTCTCAAGAGTGGAATGTGTCATCGTTTTTATTTTACCCTTCTGAGAGGATTTTACCGCAAATCTATGGGCTTCTTCCTGTAAATTGTAAATAAAAGCGTACATATCGAACTCTTTTGCTATGGAAATCTCATTTTTGCCATCGGTGAGCGCTCGGGTTTTGTGGAAATCATCCTTAACCATTCCGAACACCGGAATCTCCAGCGACAGAGAGGAAAGTACCCCCTTTGCCACCCCAACGTGAGCATCTCCACCGTCCACTAAAAGCAGATCGGGCATATCGCCAAGCGACTGACTTCCGTCGCCGATATGAGAGAGTCTGCGGGAAAGAGCCTCACGCATAGAGCCGTAATCGTCGGCACCGCCGGTGGTTTTTATGGAAAACAGACGGTAATCACTCTTCTTCAGCTTTCCTCCCGACCAGACCACCATCGATGCAACGATATTCTCGTTACCGATATTGGAAATATCATAAGCCTCGATCCTTTTCGGCGGCTCCGCAAGTCCAAGCAGCTCTGCAAGACGGCGAATGGATTTATCCTCCCTCTCGCCCTCAAGCCTGTACTGACGGGCAGCCTCCTCGGCGTTCTTTATAGCCATATCGCAAAGGGCACGGCCGTCGCCACGCTCAGGAATCTTAACAGCAACCTTTCTGCCTGCAAGGAGCGACATATACTCCGAAAGCAGAGTAATATCCTCATCCTCCGAGTCAAATGCCAGCATAATTTCCCTCGGAATACTGCCACCTGCGTCATAATGGGCGGCAATAAGCGAGATCGCCTCCTCGGTCGTCACAGGATCGGCCGCAGAGAGCATAAACACGCTTTTATTGACCAACGCACCCTCTCTTATCGAAAGAAGCGACATAACTCCCACGCCCTCACTGAAGCAGAGAGCGAAAACGTCACGGTTTACCTTTACGTCGGCAACAACCTTCTGCTTTTCGGACAGTCTGTCAAGAGCGGCAAGCTGATCACGTATTGCTGCGGCACGCTCAAACTCAAGCATCTCGGCGGCTCGCTCCATATCAAGCCTTAAGGCCTCTCTTGCTTCTCCCGTATTGCCGTCAAGCACACGCTCTGCCGACCTTACACGCTCACGGTATTCCTCGGGAGTGACGTTGCCCGCACACGGAGCTATGCACCTGCCCATATCACGATAGATACAGGGGCGCTCTCGTCCTATATCCCTTGAAAATGAGCGCTTACAGGTGGGAAGTGCGAACACCTTCATCACCGCCTCAAGAGCCGCATAGGCCGAGGATGCACCCTGATAGGGGCCGAAATACCTGGCTCTGTCGCTTTTTCTCTCACGGGTGACGAAGAGCTTTGGATACTCCTCGTTTGTAACCTTGATATAAGGATATGACTTGGAGTCCTTAAGACGAATATTGTATTTAGGCATGTGCTTTTTTATCAGCACGTTCTCAAGAGTCAGCGCCTCTATCTCGGTCTTGCAGACAATGTAGTCAAAATCATCTACAAGCGACACCATTTTAGCCGTTTTCAGCGTATGGTTATTGCCTGTGAAATAGGTGGTGACTCTGTTTTTCAGCTTTTTGGACTTGCCGACGTAGATTACCTGCCCCGACTTGTCCTTCATTATATACACACCGGGAACGGTAGGCAAAGAATTTGCCTTGTCCCGAAGCCTTGCTATTGCGGACATACCGTACCTCCCGAGGTAAAATTTCAAAATAAAAAGGGTAACGAGCCAAAAACCGTTTCGGTCAATGGATGATCGTTACCCTTTTGGAGCTAACCCGACAGAAAAACTGTGTTAGGGCAACTCAATTACTGCTCACTGAACTCGCTGTCAACAAGCTCTGCAAGTCCTTCGATTGCAGAACTCTCATCAGCACCGTCAGCGATCAGGGTGATGTCAGTTCCCTTGGCAATACCGAGAGAAAGTACACCGAGAAGGCTCTTCGCATTAACACGGCAGTCCTCCTTCTCAACCCAGATAGAGCTCTTGAAGGAATTCGCCTTCTGTACGAAGAAGGTAGCAGGTCTTGCATGAAGACCAACGCTGTTGCGTATGGTTACGCTACGAGAAATCATATTTTTTCTCCTTAGGATTTCTTAATTCTTAACAAGTATATCAAATTTTTAAACAAAAATCAATACCTTTTGAAAATAATAAATGGTATTTTAGATATTTTTTTGCATAAAATGCCGCAAATTGAACATAATTATCCAATTTCTATATCGATCACAGAGGAATCGTGAGCACTGGTCTCCTCATAGTATACCTTTCTGTCGATATGATCCTTCTTCGCAACACGAAGAGTTGCGCTGCCCATACCGAATATGCACCAGAAGAGGTAGTATGAGGAGGCATCCGACCAGAGATAGTTTACCATACCGAAGGAAAGCAGAGAGAACAGACATACTCCGCTGAGAATAGACATTCTCTCGGTCTGGGAGTTGTGGATATAGGGGTACTGCATGTGTCTGTGCTTTACTCTGGTAATAATCAGAGCGACAAACGCCATAAGAGCAAATATTCCCGCCTCAAGTCCAAGCTCAATAAAGAGATTTGAGGAGTCGGGATAGCCCACAATTCCAAGGGCCTCCATCTCTGCGGCAAAGCTCTCCTTACCTATGCCGATACCGACAAGAAGATTTTTTGAAAATGCGTCAAGACTGCCACGCCAAAGATCAAACAGCTCCTCGGCAGAAACGATAGAGGGGCTGTACTCGAAAATAAAATCAAGCACGCCAAGGGGAAGGAACAGAAGCAGAACCGATGCCACAAGTAAAAGCGGCATAAACAGACCGGGAAGTCTGTTGGATTTTATCACTCCGTAGGCTCCTATACCGAGAAGAAGCGAGGTCAGAGCAAACATCTCGCCCGACAGGATAAGTGCAAGTGAGCAGAGAGATGCGCAGACGATATAGAATATGCGGTTTCGCTTTACCGACTTAAAGGACAGACCAACCGAAAATACGATAGCCGCCATTAAGAACACAGCAACTCCGTCACCTCTTGAGAGAATGGCGGAAAGGGTATCCATGGTTATCTCGGAATCACCGCCCGCAAAGGAAACTATAAACTGTATAACCGAAACCACCGAGGAGATCGCTCCCGAAACGATTATGGAATTGGCGGAAAGCTCTGCCAGACGGCGGTTGGTGATGATATTACTTGCCAGAAGGTATCCGAGAGCAAGGGTTATCATTCGAAGAGAGCCCGAGAAGGACTCGATGCCCTTAACGAAAATACCGCTGATAAGTATAAAGAGAAGCATTATGCCAAGGTAAATATCATACTGCTCCACGTAGAGAACTCGGCGACCGTGGAAGGCCTTGATACCGAAGGAGATCACCGCAAGGAGGATCGCCAGCACAAGCACAACGTCACCCGACGGTATGTAACGCAGGTAAGGAAGTGCAAAGAGCGACGACAGGAATACAAACTCGGGGGATTCCATGCCGATATAAACGCATATGACTATAAGGATAATAAGCGCTATCTCCCAAAGCGGCATAAGAGCCGACAGAAGTGCGGGAACACAGCCTATGATTATGGCAACCGAGATAGGAAAACGTTTTTCGTTCTCCAAAACCGTATGCCTCTTCATACAGAAGAACTCGAAGAAGATATAGTCTGTGGGCTTAAAATCCTGAAGGAATATAGGAAGGGGCTTATCTGCAAGAAGAAAAGGAATGGCAAGAAGCGAGCAAAGTAAACCGATTATGGGATTTGCAATGCTTTCATCAGCTCCGAAGCCGAGGAAATACATAACCGTTCCCAGAACGCCGAAGGAAAGCAGAGCCGTTCCGTATACTCTTGTTGAAATGTGGGCGATCAGATAGGACGCCGCTTTGGTAAATCTGAAAAATCTACCCGAGAGAATTCTTTTCAGTCGCTGAGTAACAGAGCCCGAGAACTCACGGGAGAAAAATCTGTCCGCTCTGTTTCTAGAGGACTCGCTTATCTCGTCCTTTTCAAAAAATATCTCCCAAATCGAGGGCTTAGCCATTGTCATCCCTCCTTTTTCTTCTCTTAGCCTTAGGCTTAAGAGATTCCTCTATTTCGGGGTGAAGAAGAAGCATATCGGGGCGGCGCTCCTTGGTGATCTTAACCGCCTCCTCAAGTCTCCACCTGTCAATTTTTGCGTGGTCGCCCGACAGAAGTATCTCGGGCACCTCTCTGCCACGGAACTCACGGGGCTTGGTATACTGAGGATATTCAAGAATACCCGACGCAACCGACTCACCCTCATAACACTCGCTGGATGCAAGAACTCCGTCGATAAGTCTGGATACCGCATCAATAACTATGCAAGCGGGGATCTCACCGCCGGTAACAACGTAGTCGCCGATAGAGATCTCCTCGTCTACTATCTCGTCAAGGATGCGCTGATCCACACCCTCGTAGTGACCGCAGAGAAATATTAAATTATCATATTCCGAAAGCTCCTTTGCCACCGAGTGAGAGAACATTCTGCCCTTGGGGGACATATAGATAACTCTCCTTTTGCTCTCGGTGGGAATATCCTTCATGATATTCATATAGCAATCGTATATAGGCTGACAGGTCATAACCATACCCACACCGCCGCCATAGGGGGTGTCGTCGGTCTTCCTGTGCTTGTCTGTGGAAAAGTCACGGATATTGTGATAGCCGATCTCAATAAGACCGCCGCTCTGTGCCCTGCCGATTATACTCTCGGAAAGCACGTTACGGACCATATCCGGAAACAGGGTCATTACATCAAACCTCATCTGCCGAATCGAAAAGACCGGGAATAGGCAGAACCGCCATACCCTTCTCCTCGTTAATCTCCTTTATAAATTCGGGTACGTCGGGGATAAGCACCTCACGTCCCTGGTATTTTACCGTGTATATTCTTCTGCCTGCAACATCGCTGACGTCGGAAATCTCGCCAAGGCTTTCACCGTTCTCTGCGTGATAAACCTTAAGGCCTATCATATCCGCAATGAACATTGCCCCCTTGGGAAGAGGCACGTCCTCTCTGTAAAGATAGAAGATCCTGCCACGGTAGGCTATCGCCTCCTCACGGGTGGTGATGCCCTCAACACCCATAAGAACGAACTGACCTGCAAGCGAGCAGGAATTGACCGCTCTTTCGGTGAAGGAGCCGTCACGCTCCTTGAAATATATTCTTTTTATGCCTAAAAGAACCTTTGGAGAGTCGCAAAGATGCTCTACCTTAACAAGTCCCTTTACGCCGTGAGAGGTGCAGATTTTACCGCCCTCAAGGTAGGTTTGTTTCATATTATTTCCTCTTTTTTACTGCGCCGCTTGTCTGAGGCTTGCTTTTGCCTGCCGACGAGGGCCTTTTATTGGTGGGTCTTGCAACCCTCTTTGTTCCGTTCTTTTTTATGTCGGGAGTCTTTTTAGGTAAAAGCTCTGCAAGTACCTTTTCTGCCGCCAGAGCTCTCGCCTCCTGCTTGCTTTTTGCAATGGCAGACGCCGATTTACCCATACAGCGACACTCAATTTTATACTCTCTGGAGGCAGGGGTGGAGGCTGAAGTTTCGCCAAGATCTCTGAACTCAGGAGAGGGTTGTTTATTCTTAATTGCCAGGTTTTTTAGCTCGGAAAGTGAACTTATATTTACATTTTGGCTATTTTTGCTCTCTTTTTTGAGAATTTCAAGGGCTGCCTCGGCAGCGGCTGCGTCAGCAAGCTTTTGATTTTTACCCTTACCTGTAGCTACCGTTCGGTCGCCTATAATAACCGCTCTCTCGAACACCCTCTTGTGATCGGGTCCGGACTCGGATACGGTCTTGTATACGGGTGCGGGGAGACGATGCTTTCTGTCTGCACACCACTCCTGAAGAGCGTTCTTATAGCTCTGTATAGGAGCCGCCTCGCCCGAGAAGTATACCGACACGTCAAGCATGCCCGAAACGACCTTTATCACCCTTGCCATATCCATACCGCAGTCGATATATACGGCACCGACTATGCTCTCAAACAGGTCCTCCATAACAGAGGGCTCGTTTTCAATACCGAGCTTCTCATCACCCTCGCCCATGCGAAGATATTTCTGAAGTCCAAGGGCCGCCATGCTCTTTGAAAGGTTACGCTTGTCACTTAATTTTGAGCGGATGTTGGAGAAATCGCCCTCGTTAAGCTTCGTGTAAACGCCGTGCTCATATCTCTCGGTCTTCTCCTTCAGCATCATACTGATTATAGACGTGGAGAGAACGCTGTCGCCGAAGAATTCAAGCACCTCGTTGGATACGTATTCCTTTGACGTGCGTGTCCTATGCTCGTTGCAGAAGCTGGAGCGGGTGAACGCCTGGGTCAGCAGGCTTTTGTCTTTAAATGTATAGCCTATTTTTTTCTCAATTTCGGGTATATTTTTACTGAAATTCATTTTTTCCTCGTGATTTGGAGTTGATTTACACTAAAAGAAGTAAAAGCGGTATGGTTACTATGGAAATAAGCGTCGATACGGTAACCAATCTCGACACGTACATTGCATCACAGTCAAACTTCTCTGCAAACATAGTCGCAGAGGTAGCGGCGGGAGCGGCGGCAAGAATAACAGTTACCATCTCAACCGCAGGGTCAAGCTCAACCATAAGTCCAACAAGCTTTACGATACCAAGCGACAGAAGAGGCAGGGCGATATGACGGAGAAGGAGGAAAATATACATCTCCTTATCCTTGAACATTCCCTTAAAGCTCATATCCGCCAGACGAAGTCCGATAACCACCATGGAAAGAGGAGCAACAAGGCCTTTAAGCATTACAAATGCTTCCTCAATAATAGTTCCGTTCACGTAGCCGTGAATAGGGAAAATAAAGAAGATCAGACCGATAGCCGATGCGATGGTGGTGGGATGAGTGATCGCAGTCCAGGGAGAAACCTTTTTCTTTGCATCATGATAGTCGTCCACCTTATTCTCGTTTTCATCTCTTCCCTCGGTGCAGATCTTAACGCCAAGCGACCAGAGGAATACGTTAAAGGTGATGCTGTAAAGAAGTGCATAAACGGTGGAGCCGGGATAGCTGTCCTCGAGAACCGCCGCAATAAGAGGAATACCCATAAACGCAACGTTGGAGAAAATAGTGGCAAATCTTAACATACGTCTCATAGCGTCCGGAGCCTTCTTGAAGAAGAGCATAGCCACCAGGGCAAAGAGAGCGTGCAGCACTATGGAAAATCCAAGCACCCAAAGGGCGTTTATCATTATCTTGTGATCATATTCTCTCAGATATGCAACGAAGGTCAGCGCAGGCTGAGCTATGTAAAGCACAAGATTCGACAGTCCCTTACCGAATCCGTCAGAGCAAAGACGGCATTTTTTCATCAGAATACCGGGTACCATCATTATAAAAAGCAGTGCAACGTTGTATATTAACTTTAAAGCTACGTCCATTTTTATCTCCCTTTGTGTTTCCTTAACAAGATATTTTACCATTTTTCACGGTTTCTGTCAAGTTATTTAGGAGTTAAATATTGACTAAATAATAACAATGTTAATTATAAGGTCATGTTATTGACATTTTAATATTTTTATGTTATAATGACGCTTGGAGTTTTAAATCCGACAATATTAAAAGGAGAAAAATAAAAATGAGCGAAGAAATGAAGAATCTCAACAACGAGCCCGAGCAGGCTCCTGTTGACAATCAGCCCGCAGCTAAGAAGCCTCTTGATAAGAAGACTCTTGGCATTATCATCGGCGCAGTAGCTGCAGTACTTGTTATCGTACTTGTACTCGTACTTACCCTTGGTGGCGGAGACGATCACACCCACAACTTTGTAAACGGTGAATGTGAGTGCGGCGAGACCGATCCCAACTACGTTCCCCCTCACACCCATAACTTTGTTGACGGTGTATGTGAGTGTGGCGAGACCGATCCTAACTACGTTCCTCCTGTTACTAACAACGAGTACACACTTGGACTTGGTCTTGTATACGGTGACGTTACCAACGCACAGATCAATGCTACCATCGCAACCATCGTTGTTGACGAGAACGGCGTAATCGTTGCTTGTAAGATCGACGCAGTTCAGAACAAGTACACCGTTACCGATTCTGTTGCTTTCACC
>JAZSMV010000033.1:0-1782 GCA_045536065.1 Eubacteriales bacterium
ACTATGCCCAGCGGCGACCTTGCGGCGTTTATTACCTATATCAACCAGATACTTTTCTCCCTGATGATGGTAACTATGCTGTTTATCAACGCCTCCCGTGCAATTGCCTCTGCTAAGCGTATAGGCGAGGTGCTTGACGAGACTCCTTCTATCGACGATAAGAACGCTGCGTTTAAGGAGGCAAGGGTTACCGAGGGCGCTATCAGGTTTGAAAACGTGTCCTTCCGCTACTACAAGAACAGCGAGGACAAGGTGCTTGACAATATAAGCTTCTCCATCCCTGCAGGTGCTACCGTAGGCATAATCGGCTCAACGGGCTGTGGCAAGACTACGCTTGTTTCTATGATACCCCGCTTGTATGACGTGGATGAGGGCGCTGTCTATGTAGACGGCATCAACGTAAAGGATTACGGCATTACAAACCTCCGTGACGGCATCGGTATGGTGCTGCAAAAGAACGTGCTCTTCTCGGGCACTGTAGAGGATAACCTCCGTTGGGGCAACGGTGATGCTACCGATGAGGAGGTGCGTATTGCGGCGGAGCACGCACAGGCACACGGCTTTGTATCAGAAATGCAGGGCGGCTATAAGGGCGATCTGGTTCAGGGCGGCCTTAACGTTTCCGGCGGACAAAAGCAAAGGCTTTGTATTGCACGAGCGTTGCTTAAAAAACCCAAAATACTTATCCTTGATGACTCTACCAGTGCAGTGGATACCGCCACCGAGGCTAAGATAAGGGAGGCGTTCCGTACCGACCTTAAGGGATCTACCAAGATAATAATTGCCCAGCGTATCAGCTCTGTAATGAATTCGGATATGATAATAGTAATGAACGAGGGCGGTATAACGGGTATCGGCACCCACGCCGATCTTATCAGTAATAACAAAGAATACGCTGAGATATACCATTCCCAAACTGACGGAAGGGAGGGTAACTGAAGCTATGGTAAGAAATCTTGAGGAACTGAAAAAACGCTATAATTTCGGCTCTATAGGCGGTGGCAAGGGACCGGGCGGCCCCGGCAAGGGTCCGGGCAGAGGCGCAAGACCCACGGGCAAGCCTAAAAGCTCCAAGGGTACGGTAAAACGCCTGCTCAGCTACCTTGCTCCCTATAAGCTGAGGTTCGTTTTCATATTCCTTTGCCTTATCGTAACCACCCTTACGTCTCTTGTAGGCTCATATATGATGGCGCCTATCATTGATGAGATAATCCCCGCTTCCGAGGGCGCCGCTACAGAGGAGCTAAGCGGAGCGGAGGACTTTGCCCACAAGATAATAAACCGTGTCACCGACTCTATGGAGCCCTTTGTAAGAGGCATAGTGGGTGAGGATGCGGCGCATTCCGTGTGTTATTTGTTCACGGGTCTGTTCATTCTTGCCTGCATATATGTTGTAGCCATCGTCTGCACCTACATACAGCAAAAGCTGCTTGTTGGCGTGTCGCAGGGTGCAATACAGCGCATCCGTAACCAGCTTTTCGATAAGGTGCAGTCTCTGCCCCTGAAGTTCCACGACAGCACCACCACGGGCGAGACAATGAGCCGCTTTACCAACGACGTCGACAATATCGGCGTAATGTTCGACTCCACCGCCGTGAGCCTTGTATCGGGCGTGGTCACTCTTGTGGGCACCCTTTGCATAATGCTCTACGTCAATCCTCTGCTTGCGGCGATAACCGTTGTATTCACCCCCATATTCGCCCTCGGCGGCGGCAAGATAGCAAAGCACAGCAGTAAATACTATTCCGCACAGCAGGCGGCGCTTGGCTCAGTGAACGGGAA
>JAZSMV010000020.1:0-1586 GCA_045536065.1 Eubacteriales bacterium
TCCGACTTAGAATGCTGCCAGCCGCGGCGATAATGAATGATAGGGCAAGCGAAATCCAGCTTATCCCGCCCCGCAAAAGCAAAGAGGTGGCGTAAATAATATGCCCGACAAGGAAGAAGGCTCCGCCACCGATGAAGAGCCTCATATCGTATTTCGGCAACACTTGGCATAGGGCAATAAGCTCGTCGCCTATTATCCCGAGACACAGCCCCAGGAATATAAGCAGCTCGGATATGGAGTGCGGATTTGTAAAGCAGCCTATGGCACCGAAGGCCACGAAGCATAGACTGGCCAGGCCCTTGAAGACCAGGGCGTTAATAAACCTTCTTCGCTTGAACGAGATCAAAAAACAGGGTAGCAAGCCCTCCGCCTCAAACCGGTTAATTATTATTAAAAATCTTAAATCCCGAATTTATTATCTCTCCCCCTTGTATTTTACCAAAATTTGTGCTAAAATATTAAATGACAAAATATGCGTGCTCATTTGCGCGCAGAAAGAGAGAAATCTATTATGGAAAAATTCTATTTAACCACAGCGATAGCATACGCATCGCGCAAGCCTCATATAGGCAATACCTATGAGATCATTATGGCAGACGCCTACGCCCGTTTCCAGAAGAGTCAGGGTAAGGACGTATTCCTTTGCACCGGTACCGACGAGCACGGTCAGAAGATCGAGAATCTGGCGCAGGAGGCGGGTATTACACCCAAGGCATACGTTGACAACGTAGCAGGTCAGATCAAGGATCTCTGGGATCTTATGGATGCAGACTACGATCACTTTATCCGCACCACCGACCCCTATCACGAAGAGGTGGTTGCTAAAATATTCAAGAAGTTCTACGAGCAGGGAGATATTTATAAGGGCTACTACGAGGGCTGGTATTGCACTCCCTGTGAATCCTTCTTTACCGCTACTCAGGCAGCGAACGGCATTTGTCCCGACTGCGGCAGACCCGTAAGTCAGGCGAAGGAGGAGGCATACTTCTTCAAAATGTCCAAGTACGCCGACCGCCTTATCAAGCATATTGAGGACAACCCCGGCTTTATCGAGCCCGAGAGCCGTAAAAAGGAGATGGTAAACAACTTCCTTAAGGCAGGCCTTCAGGATCTTTGCGTTTCCCGTACCTCATTTACCTGGGGTATTCCCGTAACCTTCGATCCCAAGCACGTAACCTACGTATGGCTTGACGCACTTACCAACTATATCACCGCCATCGGCTACGATCCCGATAAGTCCTTTGAGGAGCAGTCTGAGAAATTCAAGAAGTATTGGCCTGCCGACGTTCACATTATCGGTAAGGATATTCTCAGATTCCACACTATCTATTGGCCTATCTTCCTTATGGCGCTGGATCTTCCTCTGCCTAAGAAGGTATTCGGCCATCCCTGGTTCAACTTCGGCAACGACAAGATGTCCAAGTCCAAGGGCAACGTGGTATACGCAGACGAGCTGGCAGAGAAGTTCGGCGTAGACGCAGTTCGTTACTACGCACTCTCCGAGATGCCTTATAACTCCGACGGTAGTGTTACCTATGAGAGCGTTATTGCAAGATACAACAACGACCTTGCCAACAATCTCGGCA
>JAZSMV010000089.1:0-15490 GCA_045536065.1 Eubacteriales bacterium
ATCCCATCATTTAAAATGAGTAAGGTCACTTGTAGACTACGAGTTTGATAGGTCGCAGATGTAAGTACAGTAATGTATTCAGTTGAGCGATACTAATAGACCGAGGGCTTGAACTGTTGTCTTGATAAAGACTCAACAGAAACAAGTTCGCACATTTCCTTGAGCTTCGTTTCTCTATCCTTTGTTCGGTTTTCTATGGGCATTTGGTCATGCCTTGGAAATATATGCAGTCTCGCTACAAAAAGCGAGGCTTTTTGTTTTATATATGATTTTTTCGAAGCAAGAGAGCTTCGTTTCCTAACCTTTTTACCGTCCATTCGTGAGTCGTATACCGTCGCCTGCGTCACTCGGCTTGGTCTACTCGCACTCGGTGGACTTCGCTTCATAAAAAACAGTTATTAACTATTTTTTACTTGCTCACAGTTTTCTATGGGCATTTGGTCATGCCTTGGAAATATATGCAGTCTCGCTACAAAAAGCGAGGCTTTTTGTTTTCTTATGGACTTGCGGAGCAACGTCCATATATCGAATTTGAGCGTAGCGAAAATATATCGAATGCTTTGCGAAGCATAAGCATATATCGAGTTGCCGAAGGCAACATATCGACATAAATATTGATAAGCAATTTGGATTAATAAAAAAGCACCTACGCATATTTACTCGTGCAAGCACGGATAAATCTACGCAGGTGTTTTTTGTTGCTTTGCAACTAAATAATCCAAGATTGCTTGGTAGTGTTGAATCTAAACAGGTGTGATGAGTGTGCCGATGATTCGCATTTTGCTTTATCCAAGGGCGAAACCCGCAAAATTCAAGCTCCGTTATTATGCTTTCAATAGGGTGAACCGCCCTTGCGCAAAATGCGAAGATACTTCGCTGTGGTAGCGCACAAGTGCGCTGACGTCTGCCGTCGGCAGCCATCTCCAAGCTTTTCTTACGAAAACCTCGCCCCAGCTTGTATGCGGCACACCACCGCTACCTCAAATGTGCAGACAAAGGCTAGATAACGAAAAAACTTGACAAGTTATTCTTTATGTGATAACATAAAATAAAAAGGGGATAAGTGCTTATGAAAAAAATAGTTGGATTATTTTTGATTCTGGTTCTATTATTCTTGACTTCCTGCGATTTTATAGGCAATACAGATGGATACATTGAGATTTGGTCAAGTTGTGATGAATTTGATGCAATTAGTTTCGATTTTGATAAATACATAACCGATTTACAAAATGAAAAAGGCGTTCAAATAGAACTTTGGGAAGAAAAAGATAATGTTCAAGAATATTTAGTTACATATTCTGATAAATCTATATTAAATTTCAGAGTATGTAATGATGGTGAAATGGCTAAAAAAAATCACCAAGAGATTACCTCCGCATTCATTAATGTGCGTAGTATAAATCCCTTTCTTACATCAATTCGTATAAATAATATTGTTATTTACCCTAATGATGATTTGATAAGCAATAAAAGACTAATACAATTTGCAATGAGCATAGGCATCGAATCGGATCAAATCGTTCTTACAAAGATTAACGAATCATCACGAGTTATTCAAAAAAACACAAAGAAGACGTTTGAAAGCATTTTAGAAAGTCTGGAGGAAAGAGGCTTTTCTATAGAAGCCCTTTTGGAAAGCCCGGAGGAAGGAGATTTTTCTACAATAGGAAAAACATCATTCACAGGAAATAATTATCAGATATATACGCTCGTTTCTAATGATAATTCCGCTGTATATGAATTGTTTGTGATTTCCGGCGATCAAGCAGGTATTATTCTTTTTAATAGAATTAAATTATCTATTCTTGATGTTCCCCACGACCATGTTCATGTTTACTATTCTATAGGCAATGATTTTTGTATGTATATTATGGGAACTTCTGCAAATACTTATGATCTTTGGAATGAAATAAGATAGTGCTTACCGTCTAAAAAATCTCAAATTAGCTTTGAGATATGAATCAGTTTTAATAAAAAAATTACCACCACGGGTAAACCGTGGTGGCGAGGATAAAGCTACCCTGATTCCCGGTGGGGAGACTTACTGACTAGCTATAACGGCACTGCAATTCCCTATGACCAGATAGGCAATCCTACGACCTATTATAATGGAAGCACTTACACCTTCACATGGGAAGGCAGACGACTTGTTGAAGCGAATACAGCTACTAGCATGGGCGGAGGGTTTGATTACTATTTCCCGCCTATTAAAATATTTGATTGGTGAGGTATCGTATGATAATTAATGCGGATATATATAAGTTGACAACCTGCTTTTTTCCTGCTTTTTTAATTTTATTTAGTGCAACATTTGTCATTTTTTGTGTAAGAGGCCTTATATTTAACCATAAGTACTTGAAAAACCGATTTATAAATCTAATAGCATCAACTTTTGGAATACTGATTGCTATTATGCTATTCATCTATCCATCAATACTTTCTTTATCAAATGGTGGTATATATATGTTGACGGAAGAAGAAAGTGATATCGAAGTGGCTTCAGGAGAAATAGAATCTTTTACCTATCCTTCCAAAAGAGTTCCAACATACAAAGGCGAATATGGTGATAATTCTTTGCCATTTGGTGTTGATATAGTGGTAGATGGAAAAACATATTTCATGCCTTACATTGAAGGATTTGAAGAGGGAGATAAAGTCATTATCAAATATCTACCTAAAAGCAAGTTCATTTTGAGCATCGACACGGTAGATCAGTTTAATTAATATTCAGGCAAGTAAAGCGTTCTAGGGACAAATAATTAGTAGCTATAATGTATTAGAGAGACTGCTAAAAACACACATAATGACTTGTTTTTTTGAATAATGCTATAAAAAAGCCTGCACCAACTCGGTGCAGGCTGAGAATACTTCTCCGACGAAAATGACACGTCATATCTTATAGGCAGTTATACAAGCACTGTTAACGGAACTTCAAAAAATTACACCTACACCTATGATTCCAAGGGGAATATAACATCGATAATTCAAGGTGAAAATGAAATAACCTACACTTCAGTGGATTTTATTCATCAAAGCCAGATTGGGCTAATGGAGTCAGAGCAAGAGATTGGTTGGTCAATCATTTGAATTCCAAACCAAGTATGGATGGCAAATAGTTCAAACAAATAGGGGGTATTGATAATGCAAAGAATTCCTTCATATGAAACATTGTATAAACGCTTCATTGACGGTGTTGAAAAAACAAAGAATATAGACTACCTTGATAGACATTCTATTAAAAAAAACAATTCGGGCGTCGATCAATACAGAAAGGCTGCGAAACAAATCGGGGAATTGTATCCTGATCGAATTGAGGATTTTGCTATTTTACTTGATTCCGATGATATAAAATTGAAGATATGCTGTGCTATATGTTTGGTTGAACTTATGAATGCGCCAGAGGAACAACAATCTTTAGCAATTTCCGAAGTAAAACAATACTATCGTTTTTATGCTAACGGAGCTGAAAAAATGATGATTGAAGTGTGGTTAGAAAAAATGGCAACGTGATTACATACTTACTGTTATTTTATCACAGTGTTATTATAACTATATCAAACATTGTTGAATAAAAAAGCCTGCACCAACTCGGTGCAGGCTGAGAATACCTCTCCAACGGCAATAATACCTCATCTTTCATAGGCGGTTATACAAGCACTGTTAACGGAACTTCAAAAAATTTCACCTACACCTATGACTCCAAGGGTAATATAACCTCGATAATTCAAGGTGGAAATGAAACAACCTACACTTATGATGACCTGGGGCAGTTAATTAAAGAATCTGACGGCAGCATATGATCTTTGGAATGAAATAAGATAAAGCTTACCGTCTAAAAAATCTCAAATCAACTTTGAGATATGAATCGGTTTTAAAAAAACAGCCACCACGTATTCCGTGGTGGCTTTTTTTATTCAACCTTATTTTCTTCCTTTGCTTGTCTGCGGGCTCTGATCTTTTTGTCGATAGCCTCAGCTATTGGGTAGTAGATAGGAATTGTTGCAAACACGATCCAGGACGGATGCCAATTACCATGGTAAAGTCCTAAGTAGAGGTATACGAATGCGGTCAGAACCGGATATGCAAACTCGGCAAATCTTCTCTTGTATATAGCCTCAATCAGCGAGTAATAGAGAGGAACGGTTACAAAGATTATCCAGGAGTGAGCCCATCCGCCGAGGCTATCGGTAAATCCTAAAATAAGATATATAACAGCGCAGATAATAGGGTAGGGGATCTCAAGCCAGAATTTCATTTTGTTCTTGATCTTCTTTGAAACCTTTTCAACCTTAATAATCGGTTTTTTGTCCTTAATTATAACGTGCGGGTCGATAGAAATGTCAAAGTCGTCATCGTCATCATCGTCATCCTCGTCCTCGTCATCATCACTGTTTTTCTTTGATGTATGAATTTCTATTCCGTTAAGACCAATCTTCACGGTTTCGCCGTCATCGTCCTCAACAACAATACAGGTGGGATCGATCTTCACCGTGCCGTTTTTGTGACTGATTGTGATGGGGGATTCATCGTCAGAAGCCTCCGTCTCTGGCTCGGTTTCCGCCTCTCCCTTTTCAACCTGCTGTTCCTTCTCACCGAAAATCAATTCATCAAGCGATAGATCATATATCTTCGCAAGTGCGATAAGGTTATCGGTATCAGGGCTTGCCTCACTGCGCTCCCACTTGGACACAGCCTGTCTGGAAACGCCCAGCTTTTCTGCTAACTCTTCTTGAGATAAATTGTGTTTTTTCCTTAATTCAAAAAGCCTGTTGGCGGTTTCAATAGTCATAAGTTTTCCTTCTTTCGTTTGTTTTGTGACTTAATTATATCACAAAGCATCTGTTTTGACCATACATTTTGGTTTTCAATTCTCAAAATGTGCGCAACCTTTGGTTGCAAATACTATTATAGCACACCTGACACGCTTTTGCAACTATAAAAATAAAATAGCAAAAATGTAATCAAATATAAGAAAAACAGCGAAAATGTCAATAACTATTTACTTTGCGGCGTAAAAAAGCAAAGATAAAACACAAATTTTCCTTTCGCTAAGAAGTTCATATAAGGAAAGAAAAATCTGATTTCCAATAAATCTTTAAAAACCCTTGAATTTACCCTTAATATATGTTAAAATAATATATTATATTATAATTATTAACTCCAACGGAGAAGAAACATGAAAAGAGAACTTATCAGACACATTTACGAAAGCCCTGAGAGCTTTGGCGGTAAGACCGTTACCGTAGGCGGATGGGTAAGAAACCTCAGAGATTCCAAGGCGTTTGGATTTATCGACCTGAACGACGGCTCCTATTTCAAGAGCGTGCAGGTCGTTTTCGAGCGTGACAAAATAAATAATTATGACGAGATCGCAGGTCAGAACGTTGGCGCAGCTCTTGTTGTTACCGGTGTGCTTACACTTACTCCCGGCGCAAAGCAGCCCTTCGAGCTTAAGGCTACCGAGATCGCAGTTGAGGGTACCTCTACTCCCGATTATCCTCTTCAGCCCAAGCGTCACACCGTTGAATTCCTTCGTGAGCAGGCTTATCTTCGTCCCAGAACGAATCTGTTCTCGGCTGTATTCAGAGTACGTAGCGAGGTTGCCTTCGCTATTCACGATTTCTTCCACAGCAGAGGCTTTGTTTACGTTCATACTCCTCTCATCACCGGCTCTGATGCAGAGGGCGCAGGCGAGATGTTCAGAGTAACCACCCTCGATCTTGACAATCCCCCTCGCAACGAGGACGGTAGCATCGACTTCAGCCAGGACTTCTTTGGCAAGAGCGCAAACCTTACCGTTTCCGGTCAGCTCGAGGGCGAGACCTATGCTATGGCATTCGGTAACATCTACACCTTCGGTCCTACCTTCCGTGCAGAGAACTCCAACACCGCTCGTCATGCGGCTGAGTTCTGGATGATCGAGCCCGAGATCGCTTTTGCAGATCTTAACGATGATATGCAGCTTGCTTGGGATATGATCAAGCACATTATAGGTCACGTTATGGATAAGTGCCAGGCAGAGCTTACCTTCTTCAACCAGTTCGTTGTTAAGGGTCTCCTTGAGCGCCTTACCGCACTTCGCAATGCGGACTATGCAAAGGTAACCTACACCGAGGCTATCGAGGTTCTTACCAAGGCAAAGGCTGACTTCAAATTCCCTGTATACTGGGGTGTTGACCTTCAGACCGAGCACGAGAGATACCTCACCGAGCAGGTTTATAAGAAGCCTATCTTCCTTATCGACTATCCCAAGGACATCAAGGCGTTCTACATGCGTCTGAACGACGATGGCAAGACCGTTGCCGCAATGGACCTTCTTGTTCCCGGTGTCGGAGAAATCATCGGCGGCTCTCAGCGTGAGGAAAGACTTGACGTTCTTAAGAGCCGTATGGCAGAGCTTAACCTTTCCGAGGAGGACTACTGGTGGTATCTCAACCTTCGTAAGTACGGAGGCACAAAGCACGCAGGCTTCGGTCTCGGCTTTGAGAGAATCATTATGTACCTCACCGGTGTTTCTAATATCAGAGACGTAATACCTTATCCCAGAACAGTAGGTAACGCAGAGTATTGATGAAAAATGTAGGGGCGAGCATTGCTCGTCCTAAAACAAAAAAGTGAACGAGATTATTAACTCGTTCACTTTTTTATATATTAATTATTTTACAACAAACCGCCACTTACGTTCACGATCAGCCTTGGTCGCATAATCGATGCCAATTCGGGCAGTACGTGCGATCTTCGGCTTCTTTTCGCCGCTATCCTCGATCCAGATGCCGCTTTCCTCGCATAATGGCAGGGCATTGTCGGCGGTAGTGATCCTCATAAATTTTGTAGCACGTCCGGGTCCAACCGCTCCCTCAACACCTCTTATCAGCACCGCCTCGGGGTGACCCTGCGCCCCTGTTACAATATTCAGCAGCGAGTGTATTCCATAGCATAAATAGACGTAGGTAACACCGCCCGCTTCGTACATAACCTTTGTACGCTCGGTCCTGCCCTTGTGGGCGTGGCAGGCTGTGTCCTCCTCACCAAAGTAGCATTCCGTCTCTACTATCCTTGCACGAATAACGCCATCCTCGGTGCGACGGCAAAGATATTTTCCAATCAGATCGGGCGCCAGCTCGGTGGCAGGACGCTCAAAATATTTTCTGTCAAGTATCATTTTATGCAATCCTCTACACGAACGACCGTAAGCGTTTCTCCATCAACCTTGAAGAAGATTTCATAGTCGGCAAATCGCATGCCGTATTCTCTCTCGGGATCGTTCTGATATGACGGCCTCGGATCTTGCTCGAGTATCTGAATGAGTGATTTTTGCTTTGAAATATGCACTTTTGACAATAATTCTTTACAAAAAACCGCATTTAAAGCATATTCACGCACAGGATCGGCAAATCCACCTATTGCTTCGGGATGGCTGTCTGAGTAGGCAAGATAGGGCTTTATATCGTATATGGGAGTACCATCAAGAAGATCGGCACCGCTGACAATAAGCACCGTTCCCTCGGTTCTGTCTACTTCAACTCTTTCAAGCTTCACCGATGAGAGCCCTATGGGATTAGGTCTGTAGGGAGATCTGGTTGCAAAAACGCCCACACGCTTGTTTCCGCCAAGCCTTGGCGGTCTGACGGTAGGCGACCAATCCTCACGCAAGGCCTCCGAGAACTGCCAGATCAACCACAGATGCGAATATCCCTCGATCCCACGAAGCGCCTCGGGATTACGGTACTCCGGCTCAAAGACGATTCTTGACGTAAGCTCGCCCGACAGTCCGCTCTGCCTTGGAATTCCGAATTTTTCCTTAAAATCATTATGTATTCTGGCAATTATTTTCATAAAACCCGCCGTCCTTAATTTACTTAACTACATTATACCACCCGAAGGCTTCACTTTCAAGGCTAAATGTTAAAAATTGAAAATCCCCCGTTTTTCTTTCTAAATGCTGTTAAAAAACTTGACAAAACACCTCGAAAATGGTAAAATAAAATGTTATGAAAATGGAGAAGAGAAATGGATAAGAAAAGAGAATTATTTGAAAAAATACCTGTGCCCAAAGCGCTTGCAACGCTGGCAATTCCTACAATAATCAGCCAGCTTATTTCTATGATATACAACCTTGCCGATACCTTTTATATCGGCATGTCCGAGGACCCCTCACAGACCTATGCGTCCTCTATTGCATTTACCCTTGTATTTATGATGAACTGTCTGCCTAACCTGTTTGGCGTAGGTGCAGGAAGCCTTATTTCGAGACTTCTCGGCGAGAAGAAGGATAAGGATGCAGGTGGCGTTGCCTCCTTTGCTTTTTATTGCACGCTTATCTTCACCGCACTTTATTCACTCAGCGTGCTTATATTTATGGATCCCCTGCTTAATCTTATCGGTGCAACCTCAGGCTCGCTGATTTATGCTCGTCAGTACGCATTCTGGGTAATAACCATTGGCGGTATTCCCGCAACCCTTTCTATGACTATGTCCCACCTTCTTCGAAGCGAGGGATATGCAAGTAAGGCAAGCTTCGGTCTTGGTCTTGGCGGTGTAATGAACATCATCCTCGACCCTATATTTATGTTCCTTATTTTTAAGCAGGGTGACGGCAACGGCGTTAAGGGCGCAGCCATAGCGACGATGCTCTCTAATGTAATCACCCTTATATACTATATTGCTATCTATCTGAAGATACGCAAGAACACCGTTCTTTCGCTTAATCCCAAGAAGGCGATAATTACAAAGCACCTTGTTAAATCCATTCTTGCGGTTGGTATTCCCTCGGCGCTGGGCTCCTTCCTTGCCTGCATGTCGAATATTGTTATAAACAAGCTCGCCTCGGGTTACAGCCATCTTTACGGCGACGTTCCGGGTGCGGCTATCAATATTGCAAAGAAGATAGATATGCTTCCTATGAACGTAGGCTTTGGTCTCTGCCAGGGTATGATGCCTCTTGTCGCATACAACTTCGCCTCGGGCAATCACAAACGCATGCGTTCCTTCTCAAGAGTTACCCGAATTGCCGCAATGGCATTCGCAGGTGTATGTATTTTGATATTTGAAATTCTGGCTCCCTACATAACAGCCATATTCAATCCCGAGCCTAAAACGGTAGAGATGTCCACAGACTTCCTTCGGATTCTCTGTCTTTCCGTACCCTTTATGCTCTTCAATCTGCAGATTTCCTTCACCTTCCAGGCGATGGGAATGGGAAAACAGTCGCTTATCCTCTCCTCGCTCCGTCAGGGCGTGGTAAATATCCCTCTGCTGTTCCTTATGAATCATTTCTTCGGCCTTTACGGTATCGTTTGGACACAGCTTATCTCAGACATCATTACAGGAGTGATCTCCTATCTTGTATATCGCCACTCCTTAAAGAAGCTTATGTCAGAGAGCAAAACGGTGCTAGAAGACGTATAAAAAACAAATAATAGTAAACAGGACGTTTGTATTAAGCGTCCTGTTTTTTTGCTTTTATCTGCAAAAATGTAAACTGTAATTGTCAAAACTCGGCAAAACCAGCCCTACATACACCCGACACGAGAAAAAACGCCTAACCTTTTTGCATCAAGCTTTTTTTCCAAAAAACCCACTCATTTTTCGAATTTTTACTATCTTTTTCCCCGACCTTTAATACAATTTTTAAAAAAATCCCAAACGCCCCAAAAAATATTTTGTTTATTTTGCACAAAATATTAAATTTTCTTTATGAATTCTACTAATTGACACTTATTTGCAAGTTATGATAAAATATTTTCACAATTATATTTAATAAATATAAAGCCGAAAGGCAAGAAAGGAATTTTTATGAAACTAAAAGCAAAAATTCTTACTTTAGTTCTCGCACTTGCGATGCTGTTCTCCGTAATGGTAATAGCAACTCTTCCCACAAGTGCGGCAACAACCAGGACTATTTACCTTGATCCCGGCTCCGATTGGGGTAGTGCTGGTGCTTGGTTTGACGCATGGACCTGGGGTGGCTCACAGGGGGATTCCTGGGAGACATTCACCGATTCTAATTATGATGGAATATACGAAATTACAATTCCTTCGGATAGAACTGGCATGAAGATCCTGCGAAAGGACCCCGCTTCAACAGCTCATGATTGGTCTGCTTGGGGCGATACTGGAGACCTTACTCTTTCTAGTTCTTATAACTGTTATACTCGTAATGGTTGGGATGCTGGTTCTTGGAGCAGTATAGCTACTCCCGATTCTGGTTACGTATTTTCCGTAGTTGGTGTAGAGGGTCTTACCGGTGCTGATTGGGATGTTTCAATAAACGATATGACTCTTAAGAGCGGTACCATTTACGAGAAAACTTTTACTGGTATTGCAACGGGTACTTATGAATTTAAAATTGCAGCACATCATGCTTGGACATATTCTTGGGGTGATGGTTCCAATAATGCATCCGTAACCGTTGAGAATGGTCATACAAAGAGCGATGTAACTATCACATTTGATGAATCTACAAAGAATATTACTGCTACCGTTACTCCTACACACACTTGGAATGAGGGTGTGGTTACCACCGATCCTAAGTGCGAGAGCGAGGGCGTTAAGACATATTCCTGTACTACAACCGGTTGCAGCGCAACATATACTGAAGATGTTGATGCTATCGGTCACGATATGCAGGAAACTACTGCAGCAGTAGCTCCTTCTTGTGAGTCTGCCGGTGCTACCGCAATTAAAACTTGTGCCAATGGCTGTGGCAAGACCGAAGGCGGAGCAGAAATCCCCGCAACCGGTCACAGCTACACAAACGGTTCTTGCTCCGTTTGTGGTGAGTCTGATCCTAATTATGTGCCTCCCATCGTTCTTTCTGTTCCTGACGGAGTGCCTTCGGTTGAAATGGGCGACGGCAACGTTCTTCCCACTGCAGGCGCACCCGCTGGCTACGTTTTCGCAGGTTGGTCTGAGTCGACTATAAAAGAAACAACTACCAAGCCTACTATTCTTGAG
The DNA here is from genome assembly GCA_045536065.1 of Eubacteriales bacterium. GTDB lineage: Bacteria > Bacillota > Clostridia > Oscillospirales > CAG-272 > UBA1740. The sequence goes on from JAZSMV010000089.1 coordinate 10,957, forward strand.
GCAGGCAGTGCTTACTCCGGCAGTGCTACTGTGCTTTATGCACTTTACACTCGCACTGAGACTACTCCCGGAACTCAAATATTCGAAAAAGTTACCGAAACTCTTGATGACTGGTCTGGTGACTACCTTCTCGTATATGAAACAGGCAATCTGGCTTTCAACGCTAGTCTTTCTTCTCCTGACGTAGCAAAAAATACCGTTGGAGTTACTATATCCAATAACACTATTGAAGCTACTGAAGATCTTAAAGCAGTTATGCTTACAATGAATGGTAATAGCACAGATGGATATACAGTAGTCAACGCAAATAGTAAAAAGATAAGTACAAGTGGATACTCCAATACCCTTAAACTTGATTCTACTTATTATTTAAACGATATATCAATTGATAGTAGCGGCAATGCGGTGATGGCAGTTGTAACCCCTGATGGTACTGTAACAATGCGTTTCAATAAGGCAAACGATCAGATGCGTTTCCGTTATTACAAGTCTGGTCAGCAAGCTGTTCAGCTTTATAAACTTGTTACATCTGCTGGTAGCTCCACAACTTACTATCTTACAATAGAATGCGATCACAGCTATAATTCTGAAGTAACTGATCCTACTTGTATTGATGGCGGTTATACCACGTACACTTGTTCCAAGTGTGGTGATAGCTACACCGATAATGAAGTAGCAGCAACCGGCGTTCACACCTACGTTGATGGCGTATGTTCTGTTTGTGGTGAAGAAGAAACCTTTACCGTATCAACCATAATTGCCGAATATGCTGATAGCAATGGTTGGGAAAATAGTATAGCATATTACACAATTATAATAGATAATTACATCACCGCTACTGCGGGTACCACAACTGTAAGTGGTGCTATGGGTGATACAGGAAAATATTACACAAATGGAGAAAATTGGAGATTTTATCAAAGCAGCAAATCTACCTTGACAATTACCGGCGCAAGTGGAGTAACCATAAAGTCAATCACAATTACTTACTCTGTAGATAACAATGGTCAGCTGGTTTATGATAATTTAGAGGTTGTAGCTTCCGGCGAAGCTTATGAAGTAAATGCAAACTCTATTACTTTCGGTGTTGGAAACACTGGAAGTGCAACCAATGGCCAAGTTAGAATTACAGATATAACTGTTGTTTATTCTATAGAATCCGACGAGCCTATATGCTCTCATACCAATACAACCACTACAACTGTAGATGCTACCTGTGCTGTTGCCGGTTCTACAACCGTTACCTGTAACGATTGCGGCGCAACTGTAAGCACTACTGTTATCCCCGCAACCGGTCACCAGAACACAACCACTACAACCGTAGATGCTACCTGTGCTGTTGCCGGTTCTACAACCGTTACTTGTGACGATTGTGGCGCAACCATAAGCACAGAAGAAATTCCCGCAACCGGTGCTCACAACTACTTTGACGGTACTTGTTCTGTTTGTGATGCAAAGCAAGTTTCAACTGGCGAGCATATTCACAACTTCACCGAAAGTGGAACGACCTCCACATTCTATACTATTTCTGGTAGTACTTCTACCGACAAGGGCACTGTAACCTACAACGACTTGAGTCTTACAACCTGTCTTAAGGTATCCAGCTCCGCATCTATTTCCTTTACTGCTCCTCAAGACGGTACTTTCACCTTAGTATTTAACTCCTCTTGCTCGGGTTATACCATTTATATCAATGGCGGAAACTCCACAGCTATTCCTGGTGACGGCATAATCACCATTGACGTAACTGCGGGAACAAATTACACCATCACTAAGAATAAGAGCGAAAGCTTCCTCTACTATATGGTTTACACCCCCAATTGTGATCATGTTGATACCAACAGTAATTGCGTGTGCGATTCTTGCGGTGAAACCGTTCACAATTACGGCGAAGGTGTAATTACTACTCCTGCTACCTGTGAAAGTGCAGGCGAAATGACCTACACTTGTACTTGCGACGATAGCTACACTGAAGTAATCCCCGCAACCGGCCATAACTTCGTAGATGAAAAGTGCACATCCTGCGGTTATGAAGCAAAGGCTATTTACTTCTATAACAGTGCGGATTGGACGAAGGTTTATTGCTATCTCTGGAATGCTACTGAAAACAATGGTTGGAGCGGAGCAGAGATGGAGCTTATCGATGAAGATACAAAGCTTTATCGTTACTATGTTCCCAAAGACAAGAATTACGTAAACGTTATTTTCAACAATGGAAATGGTGGCGAAGGCAATCAGACCGCAGATCTCACACTTCCTACTGATGATAAGGTATATTACGGTGCGGATATGTGGGGTTATGAGGCTTATGCTCTTCCCGAAAATACTGTATTCTATTTTAATCCCAATACATGCTGGGAAACAGCTAATGCAAAGTTCGCAATTTATGCATTCAACTGTTATTCCGGTGCAACCGAATGGGTAAAGCTTTCTGCTGTAGAAAATCAGAATTACTATTCTGCAACCGTTTCTGCAGGAAACACTCATATCATATTTGTTCGCTATAATCCTTCTTCTGAAGAACCCAGCTGGGATGAAGGCGTAATGTGGGGTCAGACAGCTACACTTCAGCTTCTTGCTTCCAATGAAAGTACGTTCTTCCTTATGACTGAACCCGTTGCTGACGAATGGATAAGTGACGGCCAGTGGCATTCTCATACTCCTGGTGCAGATGCTACTTGTACCACAGCACAGACCTGTACTGTATGTGGTGCCGTAATTAATGCAGCAACCAATCACGATTACGACTATGCATGGACTCAGCATTCTACCGAAAATAAGCACTATCACGAATGTAAAAATGGTTGTGGTTCGATGGGAAGCTTAACAGATTGTGTTGATGAAGATTCTAAGGATCACGAGTGCGATGTTTGTAACAAGAAACTTTCTGAGCATAATTACACGTCTAATGTTACCAAAGCCGCAACCTGCTTAGAAGCGGGTGTGATGACCTATACTTGCGAATACTGCGGAGATAAATACACCGAAGAGATTAAAGCAACCGGTCACAGCTACAGCACTTCTGTAACAGCTCCTACTTGTACAGAAGATGGTTACACAACCTACACATGTTCTTGTGGACACAGCTACACAGATAATGTAGTTGACGCAACCGGTCACAACATGCAGGAAACCACTGCAGCGGTTACTCCCGGCTGTGAATCCGTAGGTTATACCGCAATTTACACTTGTGCTAACGGCTGTGGAACGACCGAGGGCGGTGCAGAAATTCCCGCAACCGGTCACAATATGAAGAAAACTGCAGACGAAGTAGCTCCCGGTTGTGAATCTACCGGTACCACTGCAATTTACACTTGTGCTAACGGCTGTGGAACGACCGAGGGTGGCGTAGAAATCCCTGCAACCGGCCACGATTACGATGACGGCTGGACTCAGCATTCTACCGAAAATAAGCATTATCACGCTTGTAATAATGGTTGTGGTTCGATGGGAAGCTTAACAGATTGTGTTGATGAAGATTCTAAGGATCACGAGTGCGATGTTTGTAACAAGAAACTTTCTGAGCATAATTACACGTCTAATGTTACCAAAGCAGCAACCTGCTTAGAAGCGGGTGTGATGACCTATAATTGTGAATATTGCGGTGCTAACTACACCGTTTCCATTACTCAGCTTGGCCACTCCTTCACAGGCGAAATCAAGTCTGACAGCAATACCGAGAACGGAACTCACTCCTTCAAGTGTGTAAACGGCTGTAACCAGTACGGCAACGCAGTTGCTCACAGCTGGACCGTTGACACAATTACCGATCCCACTTGTGAGAACAAGGGTGCTATCGTATACATCTGTACCGTAGACGGATGCGGCGGAACCTACACTGTAGAGGTTCCCGCAAACGGACACAACTACGGCGAGCTTATTGCAAAGGTTCCTGCTGATTGTGAGAACGACGGTATGGAGGCACACTATAAGTGCTCCGTATGTAATAACTTCTTTGACAGCAGCAAGAACGCAACCACCGAGCAGGCTCTTGTGATTGCAGCTATCGGACACGACTACGGCGATGCAACCTGTACTGAACCCGCAATCTGCGCTAACTGCGGTGATGAATCTCAGGGAGCAATCGGTCACGACTACAATGAGAACTATAAGTGTACTCGTTGCGGCAGCATTCTTGTAGCAAAGATCGGCGACGAAACATTTGAAACCCTTCAGGCTGCACTCGACGCAGCACAGAGCGGTGAAACTATCACCCTTCTTAATGACGTTAAACTTTCCAAGTATGCGGATATTTACACCGCAAATAACGGCGAGGTTGCTCGTTCCATTACTCTTGACCTCGCAGGTCACAGCATTACTCCCGCAAATGGTTATAACTACAACACAGGCTATCCTCTTGTATTCGTAGGAATCAATCAGACTCTTAAAATTGATGACAGCATTGGTGGAGGACTTATCTCTGCTGATTCTAAGGTTACCGTTGGTGTATACGGCATGCTTTATATCAACGATGGTACTATTAAAAACACCGGTACCGGCGAAGAAGACGTTGCTGTTTCCACCTATCACTGGG
>JAZSMV010000053.1:0-3014 GCA_045536065.1 Eubacteriales bacterium
GGGATCGATAGCATTTATAGCTGCCATAAGCTCTGCTTCACTGTCGATGGTTTCACCCTTAAGGTAAATGTGAAGCTCGGTTGTGAGAGTCGCTGCCGCAGACTGGTCCGCAGCTACGTTAGCGTTCTTAATGATCGCACCGAAGGTGGGAATCAAAACTGCGGAAAGGATTGCAATTACCGCAATTACGATTACCAGCTCGACGATGGTGAACGCCGATCTTTTTGTTTTTCTCATAATTCGTCCTCCTGACGATTTTTATTTTTTATTTTAAAATTACTTTTAATTTTCGCTACATTTTCAGGACTAAGAAACATAATCCACAAGATACCTAGGATTATACTAATAATTGACCAAAAATGACCGGCAGGAATAATCCATATAAAAGGCTTGATTCCTATACGAAGGAAATTAAGCGTAAATCTTAAAACTCCGTATATAAGGAAATACACGCCGTAAAGTCTGCCTTTAAGCCATTTTTGACTATCCATATAGAGGATCAAGGCCGCTATTAATAATGAAACAATCAGTTCAGCGATCTGACTGGGAAAATATATTTCCTTTTCTGCATTCAAACATATTCCTCCGCAACATCCCGACACAAAACAATGTATCTTCATTACTGCGAGCATTAAACAGATCTGAGGGACCGAATAGTCAGTAATTTCACCATAGGGGATTTTTAGCAGCAATGCTGCAGGAATGAGTAAAACAGGAATAAGCAAAACAGATCCATAGAAAGATATTCCTCCAAAACTGCCGCTTTCTATAAGGTAAAGAACCATAGCACCAACAACACCAAATATTGTTAATAAAAAGGGCAATAATATTGATTTCCATAAAGGAAACTTATATTGCTTTCTTCGGAGAATAGACATTACAAGCATTAATGCTGTTCCTATTCCAATAAAAAGATATCTTTCTCCCACTTTTTCACCTCCTGACGATTTTATTATTTTTTTAGTTTTATATGTCGTTTTTTGGTATAATTTGTCGATTTTTCGACAGAATAATAGTGTACTTTTGTCAATTATCTTCGCAGATGTTAATAATCTAATCGGCGAAAAATCGTGATAAAATTACATCATACCGCATTCATCATAGCATAAAACCCGCTATATTACAATCCGTTTTAATAAAAATTAATTTTATTTAATGATTTAAATAAGCTTTTCGGTTTTTTATGTCGTGGAAAATGTGGTAAAAAATCTACCAAAAACGGAGGAAAAAGAAAATGCCAAGAAAGGGCGACAAGGTTTACAAGCGAAAGGACGGTCTCTGGGAGGCAAGATACGTAAAGGAGATCGACGTCTCGGGAAAGAAAAAATATGGCTCGGTTTATGCAAAAACCTGCAGCGAGGCAAAAGAAAAACGCCAGGCAGCGATGGACAGCCTTCTGCTCTACGGAGCGCCGATCGGACCGAGGAAAATTACCGTCGAAATGCTGGTGAGAGAATGGCTCGCCATAAACCGCCAGCGAATCAAGGCTTCCAGCGTCAAGCGGTATGAGGGATTTTGGCGCAACCACATCGAGCCCACCATCGGTCGCAGAACGGCAATAAGCTGTACGACGGTCGTGATTCACGATTTTGCTATGGAGCGACTGGAATCGGGGTTGTCAGCGATTAGCGTTAATGCGATTCTCGTGTTCCTGCACTCCTGCTTTAAGTACGGCCAGCGACAGTATCGGTTGCCAATGCCGGATTTTGTGTATTTTCCCAGGGAAAAGGTGGAGATGCGTGTGCTTTCGCAGAGAGAACAGCGACGGCTGGAGGCCTTTCTCACCGGGGATATCGACGTCTACAAGTTCGGCATTCTGCTGACGCTGTATACGGGTCTGCGAGTTGGCGAGCTTTGTGCGCTTAAGTGGTGCGACGTTGACGGCGGAAGTCTCACTGTGCGTGGCACCATGCAGCGACTTAGCCGTGACGGCGGCGGTAGCGAGGTGGTTGTTGGTTCGCCAAAAACCAAAACCTCAGCAAGAACTATTCCTCTACCGCCTTTTCTGATTAATTATGTAGAGCTTTTTCGAGCGAAAAGCTATCCCGATGCCTACGTTTTGAGCAGTGGTGACAAAAGCATCGTGGAGCCTCGAGTGATGCAATACAAGTTCAAACGTTATCTGGACGAGCTTGGTATTGAGGGTGCGACTTTTCACACGCTGAGACACAGCTTTGCAACCAGATGTGTGGACAAGTACAACTTTGAGATCAAGACTCTCAGCGAGATCCTCGGACACAGCTCGATCGAGATGACTTTGAACAAATATGTTCACTCCTCAATGGACTTAAAACGGAGCAATATGGAGCGTTTGGAGCTATTATTGTAAATTTTGGTATACAAAATGCGGCAAAATCCAGGTTTTTCAAGGCTTCTCAGCCTCGATGATTTTATTATTAACTTCTGCGAAACGGCGTGCAAGGTTACATCATTATTCTGCTCGATGCAGAGCGGAATATACCGAAAACACGTTTTTGGAAAGCAAAAAAATATTAAAATCGTCAGGAGGACGAATTATGAGAAAAACAAAAAGATCGGCGTTCACAATCGTCGAGTTGGTAATCGTAATTGCGGTAATCGCTATTCTCTCCGCAGTTCTGATTCCCACCTTCGGTGCGATCATTAAGAACGCTAACGTAGCTGCGGACCAGTCTGCAGCAGCGACTCTCACAACCGAGCTTCACATTTACCTTAAGGGTGAGACCATCGATAGTGAAGCAGAGCTTATGGCAGCTATAAATGCTATCGATCCCGACGGCAAGAAGCTTGTTCCTAAGGCGCTTAATCACGACCATCACTTCTGGTTTGATATGGAAAACCAGATGATCGTTGCAGGCTTCACCGAGGACATTAAGAACAAGACCAGCCAGTCCACATCCAAGATCGAGTCTCAGTCCGGCGCAGTTCTCACATCCGCAGAACTTATCGCAGAGACCAGCTCTAACACCGCCTTCCTTGGCATGCGTGACGTATTCAATAACGGCTTCTTCCTTATTGACTCTGCTGATGCGCTT
>JAZSMV010000018.1:0-36509 GCA_045536065.1 Eubacteriales bacterium
CATCCTCCCAGACCTCACCGTAAAGAATACGCTCCTGTCCGTCATCCGAGAGTCTGTGCTTGATCTTTGAAATAAAATCATCCGAAAGCTCGTCAGCAACGTCAAGACGAAAGCCGTAAATACCACTGTCACGATACTTTGCAACAACTCCGTTATCACCTATAAAATAGTTTCCGCAGCTAGGTTTATCGGGGTTAATCCTTGGCAGAATTTCAATTCCCCACCAGCTTGTATATTTATTGGGGAACTCCTTGAAATCATACCAATCGTAAAACTCAGACTTACGTGATTGGTACGCACCGGTTTCCTTATATCTTCCATACTTATTAAAATATATACTATCCGAGCCCGTATGATTAAATACACCGTCAAGAATGATCTCTATATCCTTCTCACGACAGGCCTTAATAAGCGCCTCATAGGCAGCCTCACCGCCAAAGATCGGGTCAATAGACATATAGTCGGCAGTATCGTACTTGTGGTTCGAATATGCCCTGAAAATAGGGCTTAAATAGATGGCGGTTGTACCGAGAGATTTGATATGATCAAGCTTCTCGATAATTCCCCATAAGGTTCCGCCATAGAAGGTGTTATTGTATAGAGGGGCGCCTGGGTATTCGGGATATTCGGGTATGCTTTTCCACTGACCGCCGATAACTCTCGCACCGTCAGGAACAGTCACCCTGCCCCCACGTCTGAAGCGGTCGACGAATATGTGATATATAACACCACCACGAATCTTCCTTGGCTCTTCATACTTAAAATCGCAGACAGTCATCTGCATCATATTATAGGGCTCGGAATTATCATCAAAATAGACTCCGCCCGCCCATTTGTGACCGTAAAGTCGACCTGCAAATACCTCAAGGCTCGGTCTTAAAAAATACAAGCCCGTGCCTAATTTCTCGGTATTAATTTCAAAAATATAGCAGTCGTATTCCCTGTCAAGTCCGCACCACTCGGCCTTGATTTCAAAAAGCTTGTTTGAAGCCGTCTCATCAAACACGTCAAAATAAGCATCAACAGTACCGAGCGCTCTTGGAATATTCAGTTTTATCTCTGCATTCTCTGTAAGCTTGAAGGCGGTTGAGATACCGCCCTTGCCGTCATGAATATATTCATACTCAGCACGGTTATTCTGCATCTCAACCACCGTAAAGTGATGTAGTTCCACTACGAACCTCTGTGGGAAAAATTATTTGATCTTATTAATAGGAGTTGCGTGCCAGATGTTATCCGCATAGTTTCTGATAGAGTTATCGGATGCGAATACACCACTGGTAGCAGTGTTCATAAGAGACATTCTGGACCACTTTTCTCTATTAGCATAATCCTTCATTGCTCTGCGGTAGGTGTGAGTGTAGGACTCGAAGTCAGCAAGACACATGAAGGGGTCAGCAATGCCGTTAACAGCATTGATAAGGTAGTCTGCGATGTGGGAGAAGTCCTGGCCTGCGATGGGAGAATAGAATCTATCAACAACACGGCGAAGATGCTCGGAGTTGTGATAGTACTTTCTCGCACTGTAGCCACTCTTCCAAAGCTCGTCTACCTCGCTTGCGTTAAGACCGAAGATATAAATGTTATCCTTGCCGCAAGCCTCGAAGATCTCAACGTTAGCGCCGTCCATGGTACCCATGGTAACAGCACCGTTCATCATAAGCTTCATACATCCCGTACCGCTTGCTTCCTTACCTGCAAGAGAGATCTGCTCGGAAATATCAGCAGAAGGAATAAGAACCTCTGCAAGAGAGACGTTGTACTCCTCCATGAATACGATCTTGATCTTATCACGGGTAAGAGGATTTCTGTCGATCTCCTCGGAAAGGAACCAGATAAGCTTGATAAGCTTCTTAGCCATAACGTAGCTAGGAGCCGCCTTACAGCCAAAGATGAAGGTCTGGGGAGGAATATCCGTATTGGGATTATCAAGAATCTCGGTATAGAGAGACATGATCTTCAGCACGTTAAGAAGCTGACGCTTGTACTCGTGCATTCTCTTGATCTGTACGTCGAAGATAGAATCGGTATCGATGCGCTTACCGGTCTTGTTATAAGCATAGTAAGCGAAGGTCTCCTTGTTGTGATGCTTGATATCGGCGATTCTCTCAAGAACAGCCTTGTCATCCTTGTAGTTTGCAAGGCCGATAAGCTCACGTCCGTCATCCTTAAAGCCGTCGCCGATAAGCTCGGTGAGAAGGCTTGTAAGTGCGGGGTTAGAATAGTTAAGCCATCTTCTGTGAACTACGCCGTTTGTAACGTTAGTAAACTTCCAGGGAGTCATCTTATAGAAGTCATGGAAAATGGTCTTCTTAAGAATATCAGAGTGAAGCTTGGAAACGCCGTTTACGGTGTGAGATCCAACGATAGAAAGGTTAGCCATTCTTACCTGGTTGTAAGCAACGATAGCCATACGGGAGATTCTGTCCCAGTCACCGGGATAGAGATTCCAGAGATCTGCAGTAAATCTACGGTTGATCTCATTAACGATCATAAGGATTCTGGGAAGCTTCATGCCGAAGAGATCGAGTCTCCAGCACTCAAGAGCTTCGGGAAGAACGGTGTGGTTAATGTAGGAAACACACTTAACAACAACGCTCCATGCGTCATCCCAACTGTAGCCGTACTGATCCATAAGGATTCTCATAAGCTCGGGGATGCAAAGTGCGGGGTGAGTATCGTTGATGTGGATGCAGATATTGTCCTCAAAGCCTGCAAGTGTACCGTGCTCTGCAAGATAATCGTTTACGATATTCTGAAGAGATGCAGAAACGAGGAAATACTGCTGAGTAAGTCTGAGAAGCTTACCGCCGTCATAGTTATCCGGGGGATAAAGCTGCTTTGTAATAGACTCCGCATTGAAGTCGGGAGAGAAGTTCTTTACGTAGCTTCCCTGAGAAGCGTAGCTGGACATGGGCTTGGATACGGGCTTAGCTCTCCAGAGACGGATAACATTAACTGCATTGGTATTGGTTCCGGGGATAAGGATATCGTAAGGAACTGCGTTAACCTCGTCGTATTCGTAGTTATTAACGGTGTACTTGCCGTTTTCCCACTTCTCCTCGATCTTACCGCCAAATTTAACGGAAAGAGTTCTGTGAGTTCTGGGAACAAGACGAACGCCGCCGCTTGCAAGCCATTCGTCAGAAAGCTCAACCTGCTCGCCGTCAACTATCTTCTGACGGAAGAGGCCGTTCTCATAAAGTAAGGAGTAGCCGTTTGCAGCATAGTCCTGTGCGGTAAGAGAGTCCATAAAGCAGGCTGCAAGTCTGCCAAGACCGCCGTTACCGAGACCAGGGTCAACCTCGCAAGCGTAAACCTTATCGAATGAGGAGCCAAATTCCTCAAGCACCTCGCAAAGCTCGTCGTATACGCCAAGGTTCATAGAGTCGTTCTTAAGTGCACGGCCTACGAGAAACTCCATGCAAAGGTAACAAACCTTCTTGCCATGAGCAGCCTTGATTCTCTTTTTGAAGGCCTCTCTGTACTCAAGCATAATATCCTTGATAGCAAGGAAGGAAGCCTGATAAAGCTGCTCGGGAGTTGCCTTCTGAGCATTGAAGATGCCTCTGGTTATAAGCTTCGCCTCAATGCGCTCCTTAAGCTCCTGCTTGGAGATCTTTTCTTTTTCGCCGGTAATGGTGTTTGCTATGATTTCACTGTTCATTGGTATTTTTCCTTGCTAATGTATTAAACTAAATTATTATAAATCGAAATATATTCCTTGGCAGAATTCTCCCAAGTGAAGTTTGACTTCTTTGCGCTAGCAGTAAGAGCATTCCACTCCTTCTTGTTGCCATAAAGTCTTATAGCATCCTTAACTGTGAAGAGAAGCTCGTGCGCATTATAGTTATCAAAGCGGAAGCCGTTAGCTCCCTCCTCGCCGTAGGTTCTAATAGAGTCGTAAAGACCACCAACGCTTCTTACAACGGGAATTGTGCCGTAGGAGCAGCAGATCATCTGCGCAAGACCGCAGGGTTCGCTCTTGGAGGGCATAAGGAAGATGTCTGCGCCTGCGTACATCTTCTTGGAAATAACACGGTCAAACTTAATAAGTGCCTTGAAGTTGGGATGACGGGACTCAGCCGCTCTGAATGCGTCCTCATACTCCTTCTCACCTGTTCCAAGCACGATCATCTGAACGTTCTCTGAAAGAAGCTCGTCCAGAATATGAAGAACAAGATCAATTCCCTTCTGGGATGCAAATCTTGTGATCATTACAAGAAGCGGAACGTCGGGCTCTACAGGGAGACCAACCTCTGCCTGAAGGGCTGCCTTATTCTTAGCCTTGCCCGACTTGTAGGTACGGTTATTATAGCTAGCATAGATATCTCCGCCACGCTCGGGAGAGAAATATCCGTAGTCAATGCCGTTGATAACGCCACGCATCTTATGTCTGGACGCTCTGATAATACCCGAGAGACCAAAGGCAAAGAAATCGTGCTCAAGCTCGTTTGCATAGTTAGGGCTAACAGTCGTGATAAAGTCAGAGGTAACAAGCGCCCCCTTCATAAGATTGATGCAGCCGTCAAAATCAACGATACCACGGTATCTTTCGTTAAGACCGAAAACGTCACCAAGAGTCTGAGAGCCGAACTTACCCTGATACTCAATATTGTGAATAGTGTAAACAGTCTTTACTTTCTTAAGAGCCTCTATGTGAGCATACTCTGTCTTAAGGTAAATGATAGCAGGTGCTGTCTGCCAGTCGTTTGCGTGGAGAATATCGGGAATTTTGCCCGAGTGGAGCATATATTCTACAACGGCACGTGAGAAAAATGCAAATCTCTCTGCATCGTCAAACTCGCCGTAAAGTCTGCCACGGTTAAAGTAATAGTGATTTTCAACGAAGTAGTAGGTAACGCCGTTATGATCAAGTTTGAACACAGAAGCGCCTGTGTGACGCCAGGAATGTGTAAAGCTCATATCAAGAACAAGCTGCATCTTGCAGCGGAATTCCTCCTTCATAGTGTCATAGAGAGGCATAATTACCTCGCACTCATGACCCTCGGAGGAAACCGCAGCAGGAAGCGCACCCATAACGTCACCGAGTCCGCCGCTGGCAGCAAAGGGACCCGCTTCGCTGGTTACGTATAAAATCTTCATATATTAGCTTCCTTTTAGGATTTATCAGATCTTGCGACCCTTCTGGATATAGAAAGGCATATTGTCATTGCCGGAAAGCTTTACGCCATCGGTAATGAGAACGTCCTTATCTGCTACGATGCAGTTAAGCTCTGCGTTCTTACAAACGTGAGTGCCGTGGAAGAGAACACAGTTCTTTACAACAGCGCCCTTCTCTATCATTACGTCTCTGAAGATTACAGAGTTGATAACGGTACCCTCAATGTTACATTCGTCAGCAATAAGCGAATTCTCAACCTTTGCGCTGGAGGAATGCTTGGTGGGAGCGGAGTTGTGAACTCTTGTAAAGATAGGAGCCTCCTTTTTCCAGAGGAGAGACTCTCTTGCGCTCTCGTTGTTAACAAGCTCCATAGAATACTTGTAGTAATCAAGGAAGCTGGAAACAGAAGCGGCAAAGCCGTTGTACTGGTAGGTCATATAGCTCGAGGACTTGCAGCTCTTGAGAAGATACATAGTGAAGCTGCCAAGGTTATAAGCCTCAGCCTCGTCGATAATGTTGCGAAGATGAGCAGCCTTCATAACGTAGATGCCAAGAGCAAGCTCGGGATGACGCTCGTCATAGGTGGAGCCCATAGCGATCTGAGTTACCTTGCTGGCAACAGAGGATATCATCATTCTGGGGGTCTTTGCACTGTAATCTGGAGCAACACGGCTGCTTACAATAGTAACGTCAGCGCCTGTGCTTTCGTGAGATCTGATAACGTCGCTGATATCAATGGTAAGAGCGGTATCAGAATCCATAAGTACAACGTACTCCTCTCTGATTTCATCGATGTACTCCTTCATGCTCTTAAGAGCTTCCATGTGAGTTGAGAACATCTTATTGTCAGCCTGATGAGATGATTGGAATGGAGAAATAAAGGTAATGCCGTCCTCACGGCGTGCAAGATCCCAATCCTTACCGCTACCAAGATGCTCAAGAAGCGAACGATACTTGTAGTTAGCAACAATATATATGTTTGAAATGTCTGCGTTTACCATATTGGAAAGCGCAAAGTCGATAAGTCTGTAACGGCATGCGAAAGGAATTGCCGCAACAGTTCTGTCACTGGTCAATCTGGAAAGTGTATTATTATTCAAACTGGAAAAAATTATTCCTGCTGCACTTTTTGCCATTGTCTTATATCCTTTCTTTATTTATGCCTTAGAGATTACGCTGCCGCTTGCGATAAGGGCGATCTCGTCCTTGCCTGCGTTCTCTTTACCAACGGTAGCGCCTGCTTCAACAACGGTGTCAGAGTCAACGATTGCGGTGTAAACACGGGCATCCTTCTTAACGATAACGTCCTCCATTACAACCGAATCCTTAACGATAGCACCCTCCTCAACTATAACGCCGCCGGAGATTACGGAATTAATAACGGTACCGTAAATTCTGCAGCCCTCGGAGATGAGAGAGTTATCAACTACTGCGCCTGTGCCAACGTACTGGGGAGAGCGAGCGGTGTTCTTGGAATAAATGCGGAAGTCCTGATCGGCAAGGCTGATAATGGGATCGTCGCCGATAAGATCCATATTTGCTTCCCAAAGAGAAGAAATGGTTCCAACGTCCTTCCAATAACCCTCAAAGCGATAGGAATAAAGCTTCTCACCGTTGTTAAGAAGGTTAGGAATAATGTTCTTACCAAAGTCATTAGAAGAATTTTCATCCTCCTCATCATTCTCAAGATACTCGATAAGAGTCTTAGTCGAGAAGATGTAGATACCCATAGAAGCCTGATTGTTCTTGGGAACCTTAGGCTTTTCCTCAAACTCATAGATAGAGCCGTCGGGATTGGTGTTACAGATACCGAAGCGGCTTGCCTCATCCATAGGAACGGTGATGGTAGCTACGGTACAAGCTGCGCCGGTAGCCTTATGCTGCTGAAGCATCTTGTTGTAGTCCATACGGTAGATGTGGTCACCGGAGAGGATGAGCACGTAATCGGGATCATACTGCTTGATGAAATTGATATTCTGGTAGATAGCGTTTGCTGTGCCCTTATACCAATCGGAGTGCTTGTTTCCCTGATAAGGAGGAAGCACGTACAGACCGCCTCTGATTCTGTCGAGATCCCATGGCTGACCGTTGCTAACGTATTCGTTAAGAGCGAAGGGCTGATACTGAGTAAGCACACCGACGGTGTCGATACCCGAATTGATGCAGTTAGAGAGGGGGAAGTCGATAATCTTGTACTTACCTCCGAAGGAAACTGCAGGCTTTGCGATCTGTCTTGTGAGATCGTAAAGACGGGAGCCCTGACCTCCCGCAAGGAGCATTGCTATACATTCTTTTTTACAGTACATCTTTTTTCTCCTTAATATGTTATATTTTTATTTTTTTCTTACTTGAATACTTTTTATAAATAGCGCCCGAAAAGGGAGGAAGGATCAGCTCCGCAGAGTAATCATCCCCCTGCTTTCTGATTTTAATATTCTTAAGCTCGTCGCTGAATGTTCCGGTGTCGAAGATCGCCTCAAGTCTTACACCCTTTTCGGTAGGAATGGTAAGATGCTGATAGCTTCCCGAGAAGTTAAGGGCTATGATAAGGTAGTTTCCTTTCCTGTCAAATCTTCTGAAGGCTACCGAGTTCTTATCCGCCTCGTCGGGAAGAAGCCACTTGAAGCCGTCCTCGTCAAAATCAATATCCCAAAGCTCGCTGTGACCAAGATAGAATGCGTTAAGCGATGCTACGTATTCTCTGAAGCCCTTGTGATTGGGATAATCAAGCATAAACCACTCAAGAGAGTTATCGTAATCCCACTCTCTGAACTGAGCGTATTCGGTGCCCATAAACAGCATCTTCTTACCGGGATATGTCATCATCAACATAAGCGAGGTTCTCGCCTGACAGAACTTGTCCTCAAGAGAGCCGAACATCTTATTTACAAAGGAGCCCTTACCGTGTACTACCTCATCGTGGGAGATAGGCATGCAGTATTTCTCCGTGAATGCGTACATAAGTGGGAAATTAAGCGCCTTGTGATGATATTTTCTATAAATAGGATCGGTTTTAACGTAAGCATAGAAGTCGTTAGCCCAACCCATATTCCACTTCATATTGAATCCAAGACCGCCCATATTTACGGGCTTGGTAATACCTCCAAATGAACCTGACTCCTCTGCGATCATAAGTGCATCGGGGAATTCCTCAAAGATTGCAGTGTTAAGCTTGCGAAGGAATGCGGTAGCCTCGAGATTCTCGTTTGTACCGAGATAGTTAGGATGCCACTCGCCCGGGTCTCTGTCGTAATCAAGGTAGATCATAGAGGCAACGGCATCAACACGCAGACCGTCTATATGGAACTCCCTGAAGAAATAGAGTGCGTTAGATATGAGGAAGGACTGTATCTCCTCTCTGCCGAGGTCAAAGAATCGTGTTCCCCAGGAGCGGGACTCCATTCTATCATTGCCCTGATACTCATAGAGAGGCGTGCCGTCAAACTCGTAAAGCCCCCATTCATCCTTGGGAAAATGAGCAGGCACCCAGTCCATAATTACGCCGATACCCGCCTTATGAAGACTGTTGATAAGGTGTCTAAACTCATCGGGAGTTCCGAATCGTGAGGTAGGTGCATAGAAGGAGCATACCTGATAACCCCAAGAGCCGTCGAAGGGATGCTCCTGCAGAGGTAAGAACTCCACGTGTGTATATCCCATCTTTTTCAGATAGGAAGGAAGAATATCGGCAAGCTCGCTGTAGGAATAATATCTGTTATCCTCTTCGTGACGCATAAAGCTGCCGAAGTGCATTTCGTAAATGTTAATAGGTGCGGTAATATAATACTTACCGTCGGAGGTAATCGTTTTCTTTCTGTGCTCGAGCCAGCGCTTGTCCCCCCACTTGAAGTCGGTTGAGGTATAGATAAGCGATGCTCCGTCGGCTCCGCCTCTGGAGAATCTTGCGTAGGGATCGCCCTTGTCGTGAGTTCCCTTTCTCGATTTGATACGGAACTTATAGGGCTGAAGCTCAAGAGAGACGTCGGAAAGATACTTAAGCTCCCAGATACCGTTATCTGTTAAACGTGAAAAAGGAACGGCTCTGTGCCACCCAGAAAAATCCGAGATCAATCCAACCGACTTAGCGGCAGGCGCCCAGGTTCTGAAGGTGTACTCATATTTACCGTCCTTCATTTGTAATGAACAACCAAGATATTCGTATGCACGGAAGTTGGTTCCCTGATGGAAATAATAGCTTCCAAGATCAGTGCTAGACATACAAATTGCTCCTTTCCTAGTAATCCATCGAATATTTTAACATTTTATACGTGTTTTGTCAAGTATATTATAAATATTTATTTTATTACGCAAAATTTAAGTTTTGTGACAGGTTTTTATGTGAAGCAGCTTTTTAAACGGCAAAATTATAACTCTCAAAATCAAGCAAACCAACTGTAAAATCAAATTAAGAATAAATAGAAGTATCTTGTTTAAAATGTCACAAAATACAAAATTCGAGAGATAAAACGAGGCAAAAGCAATTAATAACATATAAATCCTAATTACTCCGTCAAGAGAAAAGTAGGATATAAGTATAAACCCCAGGGTAAAAATAATGATCCATACAAACCCGAATAAGGGTCCGATTATCTTCGGATCAATATATTGCTTGAAATTCGGCAGAGGAAAAATTTTCTTAAACTTTATAGACTCGATTGAAATTTCCGTGAGGGCGAACAGAATGCCTCTAATAAGTCGGCATAACGAAAAGGCCAGCGAGAAAACAACTCCGTAGGCCAAAGCATAGATAACCGAACCTAGTATTTCACCAAGACTAAAGCTTATCATCCGAACAGTTTTTTAAGTCCCTTTTCACGCTTTTTCTGCTGACTGTAAAGGACACCGCTGATATTCCCCTCTATCTCCATTTCCCCGCTTTCTTTTACTAGAGCAACTATTTTCAGCCCCTGCCCCTCAACATTGATCTGCCCCTCCACCGTTTCAACCGTCATATAGTCCTGATCAAAGCTCTTTACGTTTGTAACGCCATTGAGGGTAAGCCTGGATCTGTTCTTTATATGCAGATCGGTGTGCTTTATATCTCCCATAATATAAACCTGCCTTTCGGCGACGCTTTGCTATAAAAAAAGCGCCGCATATTCTCATGATAGAAAATATGCGGCACAATTTGTCTTTATGCTTCTGTTTCGGATATGATTTCATACATACCGGAAGCTTCGCTTTTCTTAGTAGTATCCTTAATTTCCAATACTCTTACGGTTACGGATCTGTTGCCAAAGGCTACCGTGATCCTGTCGCCAATCTTAACGTCGTAGGACGCCTTTGCATTCTTCCCGTTAACAGATATACGCTCGGAGTCGCAAGCCTCGTTTGCAACTGTTCTCCGCTTAATAAGTCTGGAAACCTTCAGGAATTTATCAAGGCGCATGAATTAGCCGTTAACCTGATCCTTAAGAACCTTGGAGGCAGAGAAAGAGGGCTTCTTGCAAGCATCGATCTTGATAATCTCACCGGTCTTGGGGTTGCGGCCTTCTCTAGCTGCTACGTCCTTAACCTCGAAGGTACCGAAGCCGATAAGCTGAACCTTGTCACCATTCTTAAGTGCGTTTGCGATAGCACCGAGAGTAGCGTTTACAGCAGCCTCAGCCTGCTTCTTGGAGAGATTGGTTTCAGCTACTACTACATTTACGAGATCTGTCTTGTTCATTGGTTTATACATCCTTTCAGATTTAATTTTTGAACACATTTTAATTATATCAAGTATTTTCAGAAAAAGTCAAGTGTTATCAAGGCTTTTTTATGTTTAATAAAAATACATTTCGTCTTATTCTATAATTTTATCTTGCTATTTTTGTATATTTTGCCATTTTTCCTATTTTATTCGGTGACAACACGCCAAGAAATGCCAACAATCCGAGATAAATCAAGGATGCAAGGATAATTGCACCAACTAAAAGCACATTTTTCTCGATGACTTGATATAGTCTGTCGTAAATCAGTCTTGAAAGCAATACGCTTGTAAGAGCGCAGAGGTAGGGACACAGACTGCTTGTAAAAATCGGTAGATGGGACTTAAAAGCCCTGCCGTAAATAATTAATGAAACAAGAAGAGCTGTAGCATAGGAAACCACCGTTCCGATGGGGGCACCGAGAATTCCCATATCTGTCCTTGTTATTATTATGTAGCTTACTGCGATTTTAAGTATGCTACCAAAGATCATTGAAATTAGAGGAGCTCTTACCCTGCCTCCTGCCTCAAGTGAGGTGTTAACCGTCAGAAGAAGGGATGAAAACAGAATTGCAGGAGCTAGAAGACATAAAAGCGCACCTCCAAGCTCTGTTTCGGATTTTGGGAACAAAAGGTCGAGTATCTCCTTTGAAAAAACAGCCATACCGATCATCATTGGTGCAGAGAGGATCGCTGTAAGCTCAAGAGAGGAGCGCTCTGCCTCTGCTCTTGCATTAAGGTCCTTCTTTATGAAGTTATTAGTCAGTAAAGGAAGGTGAGCAAGCGAGATCGGTGAGATGATAGAAATTGCAAGATTAAACATAGGAACTGCAAGAGTAGTATAGTTGCCGTAAAGCGCACTTGCTTGACCTTCTGATAGTCCGATTTCACCAAGGCTTCGCATTATCAAACCTAAGTCAATTATGTTTGTTATACTCATTATTGCAGCACTTAAGGTGATAGGAAACGATATAGAAAATATGCGTTTTATAATTGCTCGGTTATTATCTCTTTTGATATTCTGCCTTGCATTTTCCTTCTGTATTTTAATTTTAGAGCAAACAAGAAGGTATATCAAGCCAAATGCCGAGCCCAAAGTTACACCCAGAATCGTAAGTGCCGAAATCACATCAAGCGGCAGATTCAATCTTCCTCCAAGCAATGCAAAAGCAAGACCAAGCAACAGCTTTCCGAGTCCCTCTACAACCTGGGAAATTGCAATATCAGGTAGTAACATATTAGCACTGAGATAGCCTCTTATCACCCCCGCAAGCGAAACGAATATTATTGATGGAGCTATTGCAATCATTGTATAAGCAGACCTGCTATTGCCAATCAATGAGGCTATGGATGAGGAGAAGATAATGAATAGGGCGCAAATAACCACTCCAAGCGATAAAAACAGCACCGATGCCACACGCAGAATATTCCTTTCCTCTATCGCCCTCCCCTTTGCCTTCGCCTCTGAAACGAGTATCATAACCGCCTTTGGAACGCCTGCGGTACATAGCAAGTAGAAGAAGGAATAAACCGTATATGCACTATTAAAATATCCCATACCCTCATCCCCGAGCTGTGATGCAAGAGGTATTTTATAGATAAGTCCAAGTAGTTTTACGATAATTGTAGATACCGTCATCGATATAGTTCCACCAAGCAGAGATGACATCAGCTCTCCGCTCTTTTCCCCTTTTTTTATAGCCTGCATTTTCCCCTCCGAAAAAAAGAAAGATTCACTAAAATATATTAGTGAATCTCTCTAAATATAATATTATTGAAGAAAATGCTTATATCAGATAGGCAAAATTACTCCTCTAGGCCGAAGAAACGGAAGATCTCAGCCTTATTCTTCTCACGTCTGCCATAGCCGTTTTCATCCGATTCCTCCGCCTCACGAAGATATTCGTAGGGGTACTTTGGACGGAACAGACGCATTATCTGTGCCTCGGAATTAAATCCCCCCTCAAACTTCACAAGCTTGGTTACCGCACCTGCGCCAACGGCGAAAATAGTCTGGAATTCCTCCATCATATAGACGTTGTATAGTCCCTCGTGGCCCTCTATTGAGAAACCTACATTCTCAAGATTTCCAACCGTATTCTTCTGTCTATACATATAGTAAGGCTTGTAGCCTGCAAATTTTGTCTTAAGCTGAGAATAGGATACGCTCTTTGCCGCATCACCGCCGTCAAGCGAATAAACACTGGAGTTGTTTCTGAGCGCATCGGAAGCCTTTTTTACGCAGAAGGTATGTACGGTAATATTAGTGGGCTCAAGCTCGATAATTCTGTCCACCGTTTCGGAGAAATTCTTGAAATCGTCGCCGGGCAGACCTGCAATAAGATCAACGTTTATATCACGGAAGCCGATTTCCTTAGCCAAAGCATAAGCACGGAAGAAATCATCAACGGTGTGATGACGTCCAATGTCACGGAGAATATCGTCGTTTAAAGTCTGTGGATTGACGCTGACACGTGTAACACCAAGCTCCTTCGCCACCTCAAGCTTTTCCCTTGTGATGGTATCGGGTCTGCCTGCCTCAAGGGTAAATTCAAGAAGTGCGGAGGTGTCAACGTGCTCATTTATCTTACATAACAGACGGCGCAGCTGCTCTGCGCTGAGTGTGGTAGGTGTGCCGCCGCCAATATAAATGGTGGTCAGACGAAGACCAAGCCTTTTGATAGTATCAAAGGTGTCCTCAAGGTCAACGAGCATAGCCTCAAGATAATCATCTATCATAGACAGAAGTCTTTTGGTTGTATAGGATACAAAGCTGCAATAAGCGCATCTCGAAGGACAGAAAGGAATGGAAATATAAAGCGAGCATGTATCCTTGGCCGTTTTCTTCATAATCTTCCACTCGGCAGAAGCAACAGAAACGGCAAGAGCAGCCTTTTGCGGATTTAAAAAATACTCGTCACGAAGCGCCTTTTTAGCCTTGAGAACGCCCTTTCCTGTACGGAGAATGGAGTTAGCCACCTTAGCAGGACGAACGCCTGTAAGAATACCCCAAGGGGGCGTGTGACCAAGCAGCTCCTTACCTGCCGCAAAGACAGCCTTGCCAACCGCAATAGCCTCGTGGGTGGCAAAATTGATCTCATCGGACAGTGGAACACTCTCGGTGGACTCACAGAGCTTGTCATTAAGCTTTATGGATGCAAAGGCAGTAGCAACTCCGTTTGCTTCATCACGATAAACCTCAACGGCTACCTCCGGTACTCCCTCACCGGGAATCTCATTTTCACCGAAGGTGGCACCGGGAAAGAACACCATACAAAGCGTCTGCACGTAATATTTATTTATATCACCGTTAATTTTTAAAATCATAAGTCTTTAGTCCTTAAGTGAATATCGGTAAGGTAAATTATTTCCTCAGCACCAGAGAGTCCATAATAATAGTTACAGGTCCGTCGGTAGACATCTCTGTACGCATGTCTGCGCCAAAAACGCCTCTCTCGCACTTACCTATTCTCTCCTCAAGCTCGGAGATAAAGAACTCGTAAAGCTCGTTAGCCAGAGCGGGAGGTGCGGAGTTAAGGTAATCCGGACGGTTGCCGTGAGCATAATTTGCGTGAAGCGTGAAATTAGAAACCACCATAGCACGACCCGAAACGTCCTTTATAGACAGATTCATCTTTCCGTTCTCGTCGGAAAAGATACGGAGCTTGGAGATCTTCTCTGCAAGGAGGGTTGCATCTCTCTTATCGTCGCCAACCTTAACCCCAAGAAGAAGATAAAGACCCCTGCCTATCTCACCCGACAAAACACCGTCAGCATATACGGTTGCGCTGTTAACACGCTGAATTACACAAATCATAAAATTACCTCAAAATACGGCAAAACTATATTCTGCCCTGAATTAATTCATAAATCCACGTCTTACTGACAGGATCTTGGGAAGCGAGCGCAGGCGGGAAACAATAGAATCGTAGTGGGAAACGTTTCGACAACCAACCACGATATTGATAGCAATTTCCCCATTCTTATCAGGCTGGGTATTGATCTGGGATATAGAAACCTTCATATCTGCAAGAGCCATGGAAATACCTGCAAGCACGCCGATTCCATCCTCGGCAATGATCTGTATCATAGCCTCGTAAAGAGGACTTACGGAGGACTCAATCTGCTCCCACTCTGCACGCACCCAGCGGGCAAGATTATCCTCATTGCCACGGGAAGCAATAACATTGGGACAGTCAGCCTTATGCACCGAAACACCAAAGCCACGGGTGACAAAGCCAACGATTCTGTCGCCGGGAAGCGGATTACAGCATTTAGCAAACTTAACCGCATAGCCCGAGTCACCATCAATAATAACACCGCCTGACTTACGCGTGCGCTTGCTTACGTTGGTAAGTTTGACCTTCGCAAGCTCATCCTCAGTGGTAAGAGGTCCCTCGTCCTCTGCACGAAGCTTCTCTATCTCCTCCTTGATCTTGGGAAGGAATCTTGTAAGCGAAATACCGCCGAAGCCGATAGTATTATAGAAATCGTCAGCATTATTAATGCCCACTCTCTTTGCGATAGTGGTGACAATCTCTGTCATCTCGGCATCGGATATCTGCTTATAAATTCTCTTGAACTCACGCTCAACCTCGGCCTTACCGACAACGATGTTCTCGGGGCGTTTTTCCTTCTTGAACCACTGTCTGATCTTACTTCTCGCCTGACCGGTCTTAACTATCTTAAGCCAATCTCGGCTGGGTCCCTTGGAGGAATTGGAGGTAATAATCTCAATAATATCGCCGTTGCCGGGGATCTTATCAATAGGAACAATAACGCCGTTGATCTTGGCTCCTGTCATCTTGTTGCCTACAGCGGAGTGAATCGCATAAGCAAAGTCAATAACGGTAGAACCGAGAGGCAGCGAAATTACGTCGCCCTTAGGCGTAAATACAAATGTCTCATCGTGGAAAATATCGGTCTTGAAGGAGTGGATAAACTCATCAGGATCACGGGTGTTTTCATCCGATTCAAGTAGCTGTGCGATCCAGCGCAGCTTCTCGTCAATATTGGTACCCGAAGAGCCGCCCGACTTATATTTCCAGTGAGCGGCAATACCGTACTGTGCCTCCTCGTGCATCTGTTTGGTACGAATCTGTACCTCAAAGGGAATACCGCTGTTACCGATAACCGTGGTATGGAGCGAACGGTAAAGGTTAGGCTTAGGTGTGGAGATATAGTCCTTAAAACGGCCGGGAATAGACTTAAACATCTCATGGACGAGACCGAGAGCGGTATAGCACTCAAGCTCGGTATCAACGATAACGCGAACCGCATAGAAGTCGTAAATCTCGTCAAAGGCCTTGTTCTGCGAGTACATCTTACGGTAAAGCGAATAAACCGACTTTACTCTGCCCTCAAGTGTAAAGGAGATATTATTCTCCGAAAGCTTTTCGGCAAGAAGAGCCTTCGCTTCATCAATGAAGTCACCGCTACGGCCGAACTTCTTCTCTATCTCCTCGTGTACCTCCTGATAGCCTACGGTATCAAGATAATAAAGACTGATATTCTCAAGCTCCTGCTTAATACGTTGAATACCGAGACGGTGAGCCAAAGGAGCATAGATATACATTGTTTCAAGCGCAATAGCACGCTGACGGTCCTCCTTCTTTGCAGAAAGAGTACGCATATTGTGAAGTCTGTCGCAAAGCTTGATAAAGATAACTCTGATGTCCTTGTTCATTGCGAGAAGCATCTTACGGATGTTCTCGATATGGGCCTCCTCCTTATCGGCGACCTGAACTTGAATAATCTTTGTCAGACCGTCAACAAGCATAGAAACGTCCTTGCCGAACATCTTGCTGAGTATATCAAGATTTGTCTTATCGGCGCAATCCTCAACCGTATCGTGAAGAAGAGCCGCACAGATAGAGTCGGTATCAAGACCAAGCTCTGCAACTATTCTGGCCACCGCAACGGGATGGCTGATATAAGGCTCTCCGCTAAGGCGCATCTGTCCCTCGTGAAGCGCATCCGCATAATTATAGGCCTCGGTTATCTTTGCAAGGTCGTAAAAATTTTCATTCTTCCCGAGATATTCGAGAAGTGAAATCATTCCTTCGTACATAAAAAATACCTAATTTTTACTACAAAATTATCTGCTCATCTGAGAGCGAAGTCGGCGAAGAAGTGTTGATTTGTCAAGATTCGCCTTTGTAGTGGGATAATGTAATTTGAATTTGTAGGTCTCCTCGGCAACGTCCTCGATAAAGACGATGTTAAGCTCCTTAAAGACCATTATGATAAACTTGAGCTTGGCGTAATTAATAGACACCTGCTCGTCGGAGTTCTTGATACGTGAGAGAATATCTCTGTGCTTCAGAACGTCAAAGCCCGAGCGTACAGAGTTCTGAACAAGTCTGTAAACAGCAGCAAAATCCTCTCTCGAAGGAAGTATGTCCTCATCAGGAGTAAAGGATGCACCGCATCTAATCTCTTCAAATCTCTCAAGCTCAGAGAACTGCTTTGCCTTCTGAGTAACAGAAGGCTTAAGGTCACGGACGATAAGCTGAGCAGATTCTCTGCCTCCCCACTCATTAATATCGAGGTTAAACATAACGTCCACCTTGTCGCCAACGTAAACGCCAAGCGAGTCGGGAGAATTTGAGAAGTACATAGCAGATAGGGTGTATCTGCCGTTTCCAAGCGAAAGTCTTGTATGCTTGCCCTCGCTGATGCCGTTAATATCGTTAACGGTCACGCCACGAAGAACGAACACGGGAATAGGATTGGAAACACCGTAGGGCTCGAGAAGTTGAATTCCCTTTGCAAGAGCAACGTTAACGTCGCCGAATTCAAGCTCACAGTCGGCCTCGACGGTCTGAATCATATCCTTTTCGGTAAGATTTGCAAGAGCATACTCGTTAATAAGGCGGCGGAAGTTATCAAGCTCGGATCTTGTTACAGAAAGACCTGCCGCAAGCTCGTGACCGCCGAACTTTACTAGATGATCCTGGCAATAGCAGAGAGCGTCAACAAGATTCATACCCTTAATGCTTCTTCCAGAGCCCTTACCTACGTGCTCTATTCTGGGAGTGTCGGGCTCGTTACCCTCGAAGGACACAAGAATTGCAGGACGGGTGTATCTCTCGGTAATACGTGATGCCACGATACCGATAACGCCGTGATGCCAGGTGTCAGCATCAAGCACGATAACTGGATTCTTCTCAATATCGTACTGCTTTATCTTTTCATAGGCCTCCTGCATGATCTTATTTTCCTCTGCCTGACGCTCCTTGTTGGTAGCGCAAAGCTCCTCGGCGATCTCCTTCGCACGGTGAGGATCGCTTGAGAGAAAGAGCTCAACTGCAAGAGATGCCTCCTTGATTCTACCCGCAGCATTGATCCTGGGAGCAATGGTATAGCCTATGTAACCCGAGGTGATCTTAGTCTTCTTCTTTCTCTGGTTCTGACGCTGAGCATCATTCTTACCCGAGGCAGCCTCAATAAGAGCCGCAAGACCTATCCTCTTAGTGTTCTCGATCATCGAAAGACCGTATCTTACGATTATACGGTTCTCCTCCTTGATAGGCATAACGTCGGCAATGGTGCCGATAGCCACAAGGTCTGCATAGAGCGAGAAAATGCGCTTTGCAGCCTCAATTCTGCTTCTGCCTAAAATTTTCTCCTCATAAGCACAAATAAACTTAAATACCACGCCGACGCCTGCAAGCTCCTTGAAGGGATATTCACAGTCGGGACGGTGAGGGTTTATCACCGCAAGAGCCTCGGGCAGATCGGATCTGCACTCATGGTGGTCGGTGATAATGAAGTTAATACCGATGCTCTTGGCATACTCAACCTCCTCAACAGCGGTTGTGCCTGTGTCAACGGTAACGATAAGGCTGGAGCCGTTTTCCTTGATGGCATCGATAGCCTGTGTGGAAACACCGTAGCCCTCGCCTGCTCTGTTGGGAATATAATAGTCAACTCTTGCACCAACAGATTTAAGATAGAGATAGAGCGTACAAACCGACGTAACACCGTCAACGTCATAATCTCCGTATACGGTGATCTTTTCACCCTTTCTGATTGCGGCGGCAATGCCGTCGATTCCTCGGTCAATATCCTTCATTTTGAAGGGATCGAGGAGCATTTCGCTTTCCATATACACGAAAGCCTTCGCAGATGCACAGTCTGTGTATCCACGGTTGTAAAGAAGCTTGGCGACAACAGGATTTATACCCAGACCGGAGGCAATTTCCTCCGTGGCTGAGTTATATTCCGCACTGTCGATAGATTTAATTAGCCAGTTCTTCTCCTTTTTTTCTTTGATTTTCAGCATTATTATAAAACCAAGTGGGATCTCTCCCGCCTTTCATTTAATATGCGCACGTAAGCTCGGATACCGCTATGAACAATAAATGCGGCTCCCTCCGAGGGAGGAGGCAGTCTAAATTTCACCTGCCGTTAATGGCGACCATTGGTCGTCAAGTGTAGAGTTAAGAGTTCAGAGAGCAGAGATATACTGCTAAACCTTACTCGGGATTACTTTGTGTTAAATGTTTTCATAAGCGCAAGAGCGCTCTTTACGCCGTCAAGTGCGGCGCTCGTGATTCCGCCTGCGTATCCTGCGCCCTCGCCTGCGGGATATATATTTTCATAGCCTATTGCAAGTCGTGTCAGCGGATCCCTTAAAATGCGAAGAGGAGCGCTGGTTCTTGTTTCTGCACCGGTAAGCACGGCATCAGGGGTGGCAAATCCGCTGATCTTTCTATTAAAGTCTGTAAGCGCCGATCTGATACCCTTAGTAACAAAATCGGGAAGATATTCATCAGGGCTTGCAAGCTTAACGTTGCTACCCGACATATAGCTGGGCTGAATACGGCTTGGAGCGGTTTTACATTCGCCTCGGAGGAAATCTCCAACTGTAATTATAGGTGCGGCATAACCGCCACCGCCTGCTTTGAATGCCGACTGCTCGATCCTTCGTTGAAATGCAATAGCAGACAATGGATCGCCGCCGTAATCCTCACGGAATACGGTAGTAACCACTGCACTGTTGGAATTTCGCTCGGCACGGCTGTTATAGCTCATGCCGTTAACGACCACTCCCCCCTCCTCGCTGGCGGCGGCAACAACAACTCCGCCGGGGCACATATAGAAGGTATAGGTTCCACGATTCTTGGTATCATATGAGAGGTTATACTCTGCGTGGCCGAGGCCGAACTTTCCCGCCGCATCACCGTAAAGCGAATAATCGATATCCTCGGCAAGATGCTCAATTCTCAGCCCCACCGAAAAGGACTTTCCCTCAACCGACATATCTGATCTGATAATGCTCTCGTAGGTATCTCTTGCGCTGTGACCGATAGCAAGTATCAGAGCGCCGCAAGGGATCTCACCCTTGTCTGTAAATACCGCACGAACACGGCCAAGGCTCTCTACGGGCGAAAGATATTTGGTGTTATACATAATTCTGCCCCCGAGCGAACAGATATGCTCTATCATACGGTCTACCACAACCGAAAGAACATCTGTTCCAATATGGGGCTTTGCAATATATCTTATCTCCTCAGGCGCACCAAATTCGATAAAGCGCTCGAGAATATAGCTTGTCATGGGGTCATTTACTCTTGTAACAAGCTTGCCGTCGGAGAAGGTTCCCGCACCGCCTGCGCCAAACTGAATGTTGGTTTCGGTATCAAGAATATGGCTCTCCTCAAATTTCGCCTGTGCCCTCTGTCTGTCAACGACCGAGCCGCCTCGCTCAAGGATAACAGGCTTGTAGCCTGCCTCGGCAAGAAGAAGCGCCGCAAAGAGTCCGCAAGGACCCGAGCCAACCACAACGGGAGGTGCAGATAGAGGCCTTTCGCCAATCTCGGCTACGGGTATTTCGGCGGGTGTGTGTAGGCTTAAGCCAAGCCTCTTTTCCATTGAAGGATCAATATCCGGAAAGCTTCCCGATACTGCAATGGAGTAAATGTAATATATATCAGGCTTTCGCCTTGCGTCAATGCTGCGACGAAAAACCCTGTAATCCTCGGCATAGGAAAGGAGGCCTGCTTTCTTCAAAGTCCTCCTTGCAACCGAAAACGCCTCTGACACAGAGGCGTTAACAGGAAGCTTAATGTTATTTATCAGTACGAATTTCTTTTGAAAGTCCATACCTGCTCCATTAACTCAAACCGAAAGAAATGATGGGCAGACTGTCAGTCTGACTGTATTTTACAACGAACCAGAAGATAATAGCCAAAAGAAGACATCCAATGGCTAAAAGTATCTTTCCGGCTCTTGGTCCCAAATTTATCTTTTTCATAGTTAACCTCAAAATTATGAACAATTATTCCTGACTGTACTTATCTCCAACAAGCTCCTTAACAAGATACTTACGGAGAGAGTCCTCTGTAAAGTCACGCTTAAGCTCGCTCTCCTTGGCAACAGAAATAACGCCAGTCTCCTCGGAAACAACGATAATAACAGCATCACTGGTCTCGCTCATACCTACTGCGGCACGGTGTCTTGTACCAAGGTCGTTATCAACAAAGGTGTGTCTTGGCAAAGGAAGAATACAAGATGCGGCCTTTATTCTGTTATTCTCAATAACCACTGCTCCGTCGTGAAGAGGCGCCTTGTTGTAAAACAGGTTTCTCAGCAGATAGTCGGACACGTCGGAGTTGATGGCAATACCAGTCTGGGTAATATCATCAAGCTGGGTGGTTCTGCCGATAACGATAAGCGCACCCGTCTTATCCGCAGACATAACACGAACAGCCTTGCAGATATTGTCGATAGCCTTATACTGCGCCTGCTTGGTATTAGCCTGATCTCTGAAGGTACGGATGCCCTTGAGAGAGCCGGAGCCGATGGTCTCAAGTAGATCACGAATCTCGGGCTGGAAAATTATTATTATCGCCAAGGCTCCTATCTGGAACACTCCCGACAGAATATACCTGACACCCGTAAGGTCAAACAGCAGAGAGAGTGCGTAAAGCACAACGCAGATGAATATACCTACGAGAAGAGTTCCTGCCTTCCTGCTTCTGAAAAAGCTGAGTACAAAATAGAAAAGCAAAGCGAGAATTATTATATCAATAGCGTCGGTCCAATGGAAATCGCTGATTATTCCCTTCACGGTCTCAACGAAGCCTGAAACGCTCTCATTAAAAGCGATAGAAAGCAATCCGTGCATCTGATGCAGCTCCAATCTAAATAATTTATCATCTTATTATATCACACGAAAAAATAAAAATCAATATATTTAAGGGAATTTCTTTCTTTTTTTGGGAAGAAAATATAATTTAAGAAAGCTGTTGACAGGAGCAAGCAATTATGCTATAATCTGTATCATATGATACACTTTTGAGGTGAAAATGAAGATTTTTGCTCTACTAAAGGACAGTTTTCTGTTCAAAAACATCGAGGAAGGCAGACTAAAAGAACTGCTTTCCCAAAATCAGCCCTCCGTCGAGAGCTTCAAACGAGGCGAGCTTGTCTACTCATCAATGACTAACAGACGGCTTGTCGGCTTTATCCTCTCGGGCGGCTGCGAGGTGCGACGTGGAAGGTCTGAGGCTACTCCAATTCTCCTTAACACGCTTTCAAAGGGTGACTCCTTCGGCATACTTTCGGTATTTTCGGACGAGGCCTTCCCCACCGAAATCTATGCAGCAAAAAGCTGCGAGGTTATATTCTTTACCGATCAACAAATACGCTCCTTTATGGCAGTATCCCCCGAGATAACCGTTAATCTTGTGACCTTTATGGCTGACAGAATAGCATTTCTTAACAAGAAGATCGCCACCTTCTCGGGCAGCCGCACAACAGACAAACTTGCTGCGCTGTTGCTGTCCGAAATGGAACAGCTTGGTTGCACGGAGTTTGCTTTTAATTATGTTAAGGCATCAGAAGAAATTAGCGCAGGACGTGCCTCGGTCTACCGTGCGGTAGCCTCTCTTGAAGCAGACGGACTTATTTCCGTCACAGATAAAAAGGTATTAATTATCGACCCTGTGGGTCTTGAAAGGATAACAAAATAATGAAAAAATTTCTCGCAATCGCCCTACTTGTTTTAGTCGTGCTAATCTCTCTCGGCTACATTGTTCTTTCCACTATGAGCGGCGATGATACTGGATCTCAGAAGCCCGACGTTCAGATCCGCATCGGATATATGGCAGGTCCTACCGGAATGGGTATGGCAAAGCTTGTCAGCAACAACGGCGGACTTGAAAACGGAAACGAATATTACACCTTCACAAAGTACACCGATACAACCACTGCAAAGGCCGACCTTGCGGCAGGAAAGATCGATATTATCTGCCTCCCCACCAATGAGGCAGCGCAATATTACGCTAAAATTGACAAGAACGCAAAGGTTCTTGCTCTTAACTGCCTCAACTCCCTTTACTACGTCGAGCATCTCAGCTTTGACAACGCTCCCACTCTCTCGCTCTCCGACCTTGAGGGCCAGACTATTTACACCTGCAAAAACGGAACACCCAGAATGGTGCTTGAATATCTGCTTGAGGCAGCAGAGATCGACGCTACTGTATCCTACTCTGTTGACGGCAAAGAAATCCTTACTCCCGCAGATCTTTCCGCTATGGTTATCGCAGGTAAGATCCCCAATGCCGTTATGCCCGAGCCTATCGTAACCTCCACCGTTCTCGGCACGATGAACAACAAACTGCTTGAAAGAATTTATGAGGTTAAGCTTGACCTGGCTGACGAGTGGGATAAGATTTCGGATAGTCCTATTGCAATGGGATGCGTGATCGCAAACGGCGATTTTGTATCCAAGCACAAGAACGCAGTTGACTCCTTCCTCGCTGAGTACAAGGAGTCTGTAGATTATATCAGCATTCCTGAAAATATTGATTCTGCCGCAGAATATGTAGTTGAAACGGGTGTTATGGGCGCATCCGCTCCTGCAAAAATGGCGCTTGAGAACCTTGGGGATTCCATCTGCTACATTGACGGTGAAGAGATGAAAAACACACTTTTAGCCTTCTATTCTGCACTTGAAATTACCGCTCCCGCAAGCGAATTCTACTATGAAAAATAAACTCCTAAAGCTACTGTTTAAGTATCTCATTCCATTAGCTTTCTGGCTTTCGCTCTGGCAGATTGCGGCAATGATCATCGACCATTCCTTCCTTCTGCCGGGCATCCCGGAAACGCTTTCCGCTCTTGGAAAGCTACTTATCAAGCCAAGCTTTTATAAGGTAATTATTCTCAGCGCAGGCAGAGTGATTTTCGGTCTGCTCTTCGGTATTGTAGTTGGTACTTTCCTAGCTCTTTTATGTAACAGATTCGAGATAATTAAGCATATTTTTCTGCCGATTATCCGCATTATTAAGTCCACTCCCGTAGCATCCTTTATCGTTGTTTTATGGGTGCTTATGTCAGGCGATGCTCTTTCAATTTTCATTGGCTTTCTGATGGTTATGCCTATCATTTTTCAGAACGTAACCGACGGACTTTCGTCTATTGACAAAGGGCTGCTTGAGGTGGCTCAGATTTTTGAGTTTTCAAGAGCAAAGCGCTTTAAGCTACTTACTCTACCCGCTATCAGGAATTACCTTTCTCCAGCAATCATTACCGCCTCTGGCTTGTGTTGGAAGGCAGTAATTGCCGCTGAGATAATCGCCTACACAAAGCAATCCATCGGCCAGATGATTAATGATGCAAAATACAACTCCGACTCGCCAACCATATTCGCCTGGACAGTTGTGATAATTGTGCTTAGCATTGCTCTTGAAAAGATAGCCGAAATACTGATGAGGAGGGATGAAAAATGAGTCTTACAATAAAAAACCTCCGCAAAAGCTTTGGTGAAAAAAGAATATTTTCGGACTTTTCCTACAGCTTTTCGGACAAGGGAATTTACCTCTTGACCGGCGAGAGTGGCATTGGTAAAACCACCCTGCTTCGTATGATCGCAGGGCTTGATAAAGACTTTGACGGTGAGATCCTTGAAGGCGGCATCGGACGTGTTTCCTTTGCCTTTCAAGAACATAGACTTATACCTCAGCTCTCGGCTATTGAAAATGTTGTTTTTGCAATTTCCGATAGAAAAGACGAGGCAGTTGTCTCAAAAGCTACTGAATTACTAAAAACTCTCGCACTTGAAGATGAGGATTTTTTGCTAACCCCCGACAGTCTTTCGGGTGGTATGAAGCAACGCATTTCTCTTGCCCGAGCATTTATCAAGGATGCGCCTATCCTCCTTCTCGACGAGCCTACAAAAGAGCTGGATCCTGCCAATGCAGAGATTGTCAGAGGCCTTATACGAAAAGCCGCCGAGAGCCGTCTTGTGATACTTGCATCCCACAATCCCGAGGATCTTTTATCACTTGGAGATAACGTTATAAACATCTGACTTGCATAAAAAGTCGCTTTTGCTAGCTTGCAGAGCGGCTTTTTTTGTTTAAATACACTTGAAAAGTGTAAAAAAATATGCTATAATTAAATTTGAATTTTAAAATTATTGTGAGGTGCTTAACATGGCTGCCGATATTTCTGAAAGAATAAAAGCCGTATACTCTACTCTCTCCAAGGGTCAGAAGAAGATCGCAAACGCAGTTCTTAACGACTACGACAAGGTTGCATATCTTACCGCTTCAAGACTTGGCGATATGGTTGGAGTTTCCGAGTCTACCGTTGTAAGATTTGCCGACGAGCTTGGCTTTGAGGGTTATTCTCAGTTCCAGCTTGCAGTTCAGGAGCTTGTACGTATCAAGCTCACCCCTAATCAGCGTATCGAGATCACAAAGCAGCGTATTGGCCGTGGCGACGTTATCGATAACGCAATGGAATCGGACATCAATAAAATCAAATACACCCTTGAGCATCTCGACCGACGCTCCTTCTCGGAGGCTGTTGACGCTATTCTCTCGGCTAAGAATATCTACATAACAGGCGCAAGAAGCTCCGAGCCTCTCGCCAGACTGCTCTCCTACAACCTGTCTCTTATTTTCGACAACGTAAAGCTGGTTGTTCCTACCTCCTCTGCTGAGGTGTTTGAGCAGATGTATTCGGTAAGCGAGGATGACGTTGTAATTGCATTCTCCTTCCCAAGATATTCCTCAAAGATGATAAACGGCGTGAGATTTGCCAGAAATAAGAACGCCAAGGTAATCGTATTCACCGATTCGGAGGTTTCTCCCATCGCCGAGTTTGCCAACTGTGTTCTTATTGCCCAGTCGGATATGGCATCCTTTATGGATTCTCTCGTTGCACCCCTTAGCATTATTAATGCTATCGTTATTGAGATCACTGCAAGACGCGAGAAGGAAATCACCGAGCGCTTTGACGCACTTGAAAAGCTCTGGGACGAGTACGAGGTTTATGCAAAACGATAATTCTGTAATTAAAATTGCTGTTATCGGCGGCGGCGCCGCAGGAATGATGGCAGCAGGCACCGCTCTCGGCTATGGCGCAGAGGTGACAGTATTCGAGTCCACCGACCGACTTGGAAAAAAGCTTGCCATTACGGGTAAGGGTCGCTGTAACGTTACCAACAATTGCACCCGTGAGGAATTT
Organism: Eubacteriales bacterium; assembly: GCA_045536065.1. Classification (GTDB taxonomy): domain Bacteria; phylum Bacillota; class Clostridia; order Oscillospirales; family CAG-272; genus UBA1740. The sequence continues at coordinate 26,301 of JAZSMV010000018.1, forward strand.
CTTGAGAACGTGACCAAAAACGGGCGCTTCCTTTATGCCGCCCTTTCGGCCTTCACCTGCGAGGACACTATGACCTTTTTCGAGTCACTGGGAGTAAGCCTTAAGACTGAGCGAGGCAGACGTGTTTTCCCCGAGAGTGATAAGGCTATTGATATTGTAAATGCACTCCGTCAGTATTGCTCGGGCGCAAGGATAATTCATCATAAGGTAAGCTCGGTTACAAAGACTGACGAGGGCTTTACCGTTACCGCAGGCAAGACACAGCACAGCTTTGATAAGGTGATAATTGCTACCGGCGGAAAATCATATCCTTTGACCGGTTCCGATGGCTCGGGATACAAGCTTTCTATGAAGCTTGGCCATTCTGTCACCGAGTTGATTCCTTCACTTATTCCTCTTGTAAGCCACTCCCCTCTTTGCCGTGAGATGCAGGGGCTTTCTCTAAAAAATGTTAAAATCAGCATAAAAGACGAGGCAGATTGTGTAATATACACGGATTTTGGCGAAATGATGTTCGCTCACTTCGGCGTTACAGGACCTGTGATTCTCTCCGCCTCTGCACATATTCGTAGCTATGATATTACTAAACTCAAGCTGTGTATCGACCTTAAGCCCGCACTTGACGAAAAGACTCTTGATGCAAGACTTCTCTCTGATTTTGCAAAGAAGTCCAATAAGGATCTTATCAATGCTCTGGGCGATCTTCTTCCCTCAAAAATGATTGAGCCCTTTATTTCTCTTTCTGGTATCGACGGACGGAAAAAGGTCAATTCTATTACAAAGGAAGAGCGGAAGGCTCTGCTTAATACACTTAAATCCTTTGAGATCCCCCTTGACGGCTACCGTCCTATCGAAGAAGCTATTATCACCTCGGGCGGTGTTGAGATCAAGGAGATCACACCAAAAACCATGGAATCCAAGCTCCACAACGGTCTTTATTTCTGTGGTGAGGTTATCGACGTTGATGCCTACACAGGCGGATATAACCTGCAGATCGCCTTCTCAACAGGATATTTAGCAGGAAAATCCGCGGCAGAAGGTTATTAATCTTATTTTACCAGCAAAATCCCGATAGGAGATTATTATGATAAGAATTGCAATCGACGGCCCAGGCGGCGCAGGTAAATCCAGCGTTGCAAAGGCTGTTTCAAAGGCTCTAGGTATTATCTACGTGGATACCGGCGCACTCTACCGCAATATCGGTCTTTATATGCTTGAGCATGATATTGAGCCCTCTGATGCGGAGAAGGTTGTAGCCGCCCTTCCCGAGATCACCCTTGAACTAAAATTTGAGGACGGCAGACAGGTCATTCTGCTTAACGGAGTGGATAGAGGCGATGCAATCCGTACTCCCGAATGCTCTATGGCGGCATCTGCAGTCAGCGCTATTCCCGCCGTGCGTGATTTTCTTCTTGAGACACAGAGAAATACCGCAAGAAAGAACAGCGTAATTATGGACGGCCGTGACATTGGTACGGTTATTCTCCCCGATGCAGAAGTAAAGATCTTCCTTACAGCATCCGCAAAAGCGAGAGCAGAAAGAAGATTCAAGGAACTCAAGAATAAGGGTCAGGACGTGACCTTCAAACAGGTATACGACGAAATGGTTCAGCGTGATAAAAACGACTCTACCCGTGACGTTGCTCCCTGTGTTAAGGCAAAGGATGCAACACTTCTTGACAACTCCAAGCTCAACGAAGCGGAAACCGTAGCGGCTATCCTAAAGATAGTGAAGAAAAAGACCAAGAACACCTACCCCCTTTACAGCTTCTTGAAGCCTATTGTAGCGCCGATATTCCGCCTTCTCTTTAACGTTCACGTTATCGGTAAGGAAAACGTACCTGCGGAGGGGGGCGTGCTTATCTGCACAAATCACATCTCTGCCGTTGACGTTATTTCCATAGGTGCCGTATGCCCCCGACAGATCACCTGTATTGCGAAGAAGGAGCTGTTCTCTGTTCCTGTACTCGGCGCAATCGTTCGTGGTCTCGGAGCAGTTAAAATCGACCGTGGCGGCGCTGACGTAGGCGCTATCAAGGCGGCGGTTTCGGCTATTGAAAACGGCAAGACCGTTACAATCTTTCCTCAGGGACACAGATGCCCCGGTGTTGATCCCACAACTACACAGATAAGACATGGCGCAGGACTTATCGCATATCACGCAAAGTGCGATATTCTTCCCGTTTGCATTAATATCAAGGGCGCAAAATACCGTCTGTTCCGCCGCACCGAGATCATTTTCGGCAAGCCTTTAAAGTACGACACTCTCGGCTTTAGTGAGGGGGGACGTGACGAGTATGCAGCGGCAACCAAAAAGGCTTTTGATAAGGTTATCGAAATGGGTGACTTCTCTTCCCTTCCCGCATACGATCCAGCAAAGGATCCTATCAATAAAAAGCGCAACAAGAAGCGCAAAAAGAGGAAGTAGGCCTTGGATATCATCCTTTCAAAAAACGCAGGCTTCTGCCCCGGTGTCAGACGTGCCGACGAGGCTGTAAAATCGCTTATACGTGACAAAGCATATGGTGACCTTATCTTCACCCTTGGGCCTCTTATTCACAACGGCGTGTACGTTTCCTCGCTTCGTGAGATGGGTGTTTCGTCAATAGACATCAAGGACGTTGAATCTATCATCAAGGCAAACCCGGGAAGAAAGATAACCTTTGTTATCCGCACCCACGGAGTATCGCTTGCAGATGAGTCATATCTCCGTTCTGTCGAAGCAGAAAATCCCGACGTCACCATCCTTGACATGACCTGCCCCTCGGTAAAGCGGATCCACCGTATCGCAAGCGAGAATACAGGCGAGGACACCTACTTTCTTCTCTTCGGTTCGAAAACTCATCCCGAGAGTGTGGCTACAATAAGCTATGCCAAGGGTCAATCTGCCATATTTTCCTCTGAGGAGGAGCTTAATAACCTTGATTTACAAGGCAAAACGCCCATTTTGTGCGCCCAAACGACCGCAAATTTATTGCATTTTATACAAATTAAAAATTTTTTAAAAAAACTATATACAAATGCGATTTTTTTTGATACAATATGTAGTGTCACTGAAAATCGTCAGTATGAGGCAATTGAGATTGCCAAAGAAGCCGACGTAATGATCGTCATAGGCGGAAGGGACAGCTCGAATACGCAGAAGCTTGCACAGCTCTGCCGTCAGGTCTGCCCCAAAGTTTTATGCATTGAGACGGCGGCAGAATTATCAACTGATTTTCCTGACAGCGCAAAATGCGCAGGAATAACCGCAGGTGCTTCCACGCCTGACGGTATAATAATGGAGGTTTTTAAAGCAATGGAAAACTTTAGTCAAATGTTGGAAGGCTCCCTCAAAACTTTACATACAGGAGAAACAGTTACCGGTACCGTATTCACCATCGGCCAGAACGAGATCAAGCTTGATCTTGGTGCTAAGTTCACCGGCGTTCTTACCAAAGAACAGATTACTGATGATCCCGACGTAAAGCTTAACGAAATGTTCAAGGTAGGCGACCAGGTTGACGTCTTCGTTATCAGAGTTGAGGACGGCAAGGGTATCGCAACCGTTTCTAAGAAGAGAGTCGACGCAGACAACAGCTGGGTAGTTCTCAAGGAGGCATTCGACAACAACGTCGACATCGAGGGCAAGATCGTTTCCGCTATCAGAGGCGGCGTACTTCTCTCCTACCTTGGTAACACCGTATTTATCCCCGCATCTCAGACCGGCATCGCAAAGGGCGGTGACCTCTCTGTTCTTGTGGGCACAACTCAGAAGGTTAGACTTCTCGAGTTCGATGTAGCTAAGAAGAAAGCTCTTGGCTCCATCAAGGTTATCCTCAACGAGGAGAAGAAGGCTCACGAGGAGGCTATCTGGTCTACTCTTGCAGTTGGTAACGAGTACGTTGGCGTTGTTAAGAATCTTGCTAACTACGGCGCATTCGTTGATATCGGCGGTGTTGACGGTATGGTTCACAACTCCGAGCTCTCCTGGAAGAGAATCAAGCACCCCTCTCAGGTTGTATCCGTAGGCCAGGAGCTTAAGGTTTACATCAAGGAGCTTGACGTAGAGAAGAAGAGAATCTCTCTTGGTTACAAGACTCAGGATATGGATTCCTGGTACAAGTTCACCCAGCAGTACAACGAGGGTGACATCGTTCCCGCAAAGATCGTTTCCATCATGCCCTTCGGCGCATTCGCTGAGGTATTTGAGGACGTTGATGGTCTTATCCACATCTCCAGAATCTCTACCGAGAGAATCAACTCCCCCGCAGACGTTCTTAAGGTTGGCGACGAGGTTAACGTAAAGATCATCGAGATCGACAACGAGAACAGAAAGCTTGCTCTTTCTATCCGTGCTATTCTTGAGGCTGAGCAGAGAGCTGCTGCAGCTGAAGCTCGTGCTGCTGAAAAGGCGCAGAGAGAAGCTGAGAGAGCCGAGAGAGAGGCTGAGGAAGCTGCTGAGGCGGAGAGACTTGCACAGGAGAGAGCTGATATGGCTCCCTACATCGTAGGTTCCATCTAATAATTACAGCTTAATAGCTTTTAAAAGGCGTGCCGAATGGTGCGCCTTTTTTATTACTATTTTTCAATGCGTAGCCACTCATCTACAAAGGCATTTTAAGGCGTGTTACAATAGACATTTTTTACCATTGCACAATAAAAGAGTCCGTCTAAAAAACGGACTCTTTTATATTTCTTTTTTCGATTTTTAACGACAAAAATTATCCTTCAAGGCTCTTTTTGTATTCAAGGTATTCCTCGTAGCTGCCACGTCTGTCAATATAGCTGCCGTCGGGCAGTATCTCGATAATTCTGTTGGCAACAGTATTAAGTATCTCGTAGTCATGGGAGGAGAAGAGAATATTGCCCTTAAATGCAGTCATACCGTTGTTAACAGCGGTGATAGATTCAAGATCCAGATGGTCGGTGGGCTGATCGATAATCAGCATATTTGAGCCGAACATCATCATTCTAGAGAACATACATCTCACCTTTTCACCACCCGAAAGCACGTTTACAGGCTTAAATACAGCATCACCCGAGAACAGCATCTTTCCGAGGAAGCCACGGAGATAGGTTTCGTGCTGATCAGAGGAGTATTCCCTCATCCAATCGAGTATAGACTCCTTGTGACCCTCAAAATAAGGTGTATTATCGTGGGGGAAATAAGATGTGGTAATTGTAGAGCCAAACTTGAATTCGCCTGCATCAGCAGGAATTTCCTCATTCAGAATACGGTAGAGTGTCGTGGTTGCAAGCTCGTTACCGATAAATGCGATCTTATCCTCCTTAAGCACGTGGAAGCTGAGATCCTTGAAGAGCACCTTACCGTCAAGGCTCTTGGAAAGGCCCTCAACGTGAAGAATCTCCTTACCTGCTTCCCTGTCCATATCGAATCCGATAAAGGGATAGCGGCGGCATGATGCAGGAGGCTCCTCAATAGTCAGCTTGTCAAGCAGCTTACGTCTGGAGGTTGCCTGACGGGACTTAGACTTATTTGCCGAGAAGCGCTGAATGAAGGACTGAAGCTCTGCGATCTTCTCCTCGTTTCGCTTGTTCTGCATCTTGATCATACGCTGAATAAGCTGGCTGGACTCATACCAGAACTCATAGTTACCAACGTACATCTTGATTCCCGAGTAGTCAATATCTACGATATTGGTACAAACGTCGTTCAAGAAATGACGGTCGTGGGATACAACAAGAACGGTACCGAAATAATCAGAGAGGAAGTCCTCAAGCCACATTACAGCATTAATATCAAGACCGTTTGTAGGCTCGTCAAGAAGGATAATATCAGGATTGCCGAAGAGGGCCTGCGCAAGCAGAACCTTAACCTTTTCGCTCTCCTTGAGAGAAGACATCTGCATATACAGATAGTCGTCAGTCAGGCCGAGACCCTGAATAAGCTTTGAAGCATCCGACTCTGCCTCCCAGCCGTTAAGTTCGGCAAATTCTCCCTCAAGCTCTGATGCACGGAGACCGTCCTCGTCGGTAAAGTCCTCCTTCATATAGAGGGCATCCTTTTCCTTCATTATATCATAAAGATGCTTGTTACCCATAATTACTGTATCAAGCACCGAGTATTCCTCATAAGCAAAGTGATCCTGCTTAAGCACAGACATACGAACGTTAGAGGGGATAAACACCTCGCCACGACTGGGCTCAAGCTCGCCGCAAAGGATTCTTAAAAACGTAGATTTTCCCGCACCGTTTGCTCCGATAATGCCGTAGCAGTTGCCGGGAGTGAATTTCAGATCAACATCCTTGAAAAGAAGCTGGCCTCCAAAATGAAAGGATAAATTATTTACTGTTATCATCTATATTACCTTATTTTCTCGTATACTTCTTTGATGTTATTAAATATATAGGTAGGCGGAGTATCGCTTCCCTCGGCATCTGCCATAGTTCCCTCGCCCGAGAGAACGAATATAGTGTCAATACCTGCATTGTAGCCGGAGGCAATGTCGGTGTAAACTCTGTCGCCGATCATAACGCACTCCTCCTTCTTATAGCCATGCTTTTCCATAGCCAGCAGAAGCATCTCTGGACGGGGCTTGCCGATAAAGTGTGGGCGCTTGCCTGTGGCACGCCAAAGCATCTCTGCAACCGAGCCGCAGTCGGGCACGTAACCGAATGCAGTAGGACAAACCCAATCAGGATTTGTGGCGATATAAATAATATCGTTAAGGAGTAGCTTGCAGGCATCCTCAAGCTTCTTGAAATTAAGCTCGTTATCATTGCCCATAACGATACCGTCAATGTCATCGGAAAGCTCGGTGGCAACGTCAATTCCCGCAGCCTTCAGCTGATCGTAAAAAGAGGTAGTCCCAAAGCAATAGAATTTTCTGCCTTGATATTTCTGTTGTAAATAAAGAATTGTGGCATCTGTGGAAGTTAGAAAATCATCCTCTGTCGCCTTGACTCCAATGGAGTCTAGCTTTCTTACGTAGGCATCGGTGGACTTTGATGAATTGTTTGTAACGAACAGATAACGTCCGCCCTTTGCACGAACCGTGTTCAGAAAATCTATCGTTCCGTCGAAAAGATAATTATCAAGATATATGGTTCCGTCCATATCGAGAAGGAACAGCTTTTTATCCTTTAATTGCATCATATTTCTCCATTCAAGCAAAAAGACGGCTGAAAGTCCGTCTTTTTGAATTTATTATTCCTCGTATCCGTCGGGATTCATTCTCTGCCATCTGGCACTGTCCTCGCACATCTTCTTAAGATCTCTCTGTGCGCTCCAGCCGAGAACGGTATTAGCTCTTGTGGGATCTGCATAGCTCTCTGCCACGTCACCGGGTCTGCGATCAACAATCTTGTAGTTAATGGGCGAGCCCCATGCTTCTCCGAATGCCTTTACAATTTCGAGTACCGAGTAGCCGTTTCCTGTGCCTACGTTGATATAGTCAATTCCACGAAGCGCCTTTGTGTATTCAATAGCCTTAAGATGTGCTGTCGCCAGATCAACCACGTGAATATAGTCACGGACGCCGGTTCCGTCGGGAGTGGGATAATCGTTGCCAAAAACGCTGAGGCAAGAAAGCTTTCCAATTGCTACCTTAGTTATATAAGGAAGCAGATTATTGGGAATACCCTTGGGATCCTCACCGATAATACCCGACTCATGTGCACCGATGGGATTAAAGTAACGAAGTACGCAGGCGGAAAAGTCAGGATCGGCAGCGCAGGTATCCTTAAGGATACGCTCGATCATTAGCTTTGTTTCGCCATAAGGGTTTGTTGTGGAGAGAGGAAAATCCTCTCTGATCGGAACGGTCTTAGGCGTGCCGTAAACGGTAGCCGAGGAGCTGAAAACAATTCTCTTGACACCGTGGGACTCCATAGAATCAAGAAGATTAACCGTTCCTGTTATATTATTATGGTAGTAAAGAAGAGGAAGTCTTACAGATTCGCCAACAGCCTTAAGACCCGCAAAATGAATTACGGAATCGATCTCGGGATGGGCATCAAACACACCGTCAAGCATCTTCTTATCCAGAAGATCGCACTTGATAAAGGTGGGACGCTTACAGGTAATTCTTTCAATTCTGTCAACAACAAGAGCCTTGCTATTGGAGAGATTATCAACAATAATAACCTCCTCGCCTGCCAGCAGCAACTCAACGACTGTATGAGAGCCAATATAACCGGTTCCGCCCGTAACGAGTATAGACATAAAATTCCCCTGCCTTCTCAAAATTTTAAAAATAAACGTAGATATGGGCGACCCAAACACATAGGTCGCCCATAACTCATATTAGTCAGCGTAAACGCTAACCTGCTTTCTACCACCGGTGATGTGCTCGAACTTAACAACACCGTCAACAAGTGCGAAGAGAGTGTCATCAGAGCCGATGCCAACGTTCTTACCGGGATGGATCTTAGTGCCACGCTGTCTTACAATGATGTTGCCGGCGATAACAGACTGACCGTCTGCTTTCTTAACGCCAAGACGCTTGGACTCAGAATCACGACCGTTCTTGGTAGAACCAACGCCCTTCTTGTGGGCGAAGAACTGTAAACTAAGCTTTAACATTTCGTATTCCTCCATAATTATTTATGGCCATATAGCCGTACAAGTTGCGCTTAGATCTTTCGCTCGATCTCTTTTACGTCAAGGTAGTCGTAATACTCCTCAACGAGATCCATAAGCTGATAGAAATAAGCCTGTATAAGACCCTGGATGGCATACTGCTTTCTCTCGTCCTTCTCATACTTAGGAAGGGCGCTCTTTGCAATCAGACGAATATCTGTGGTCTTCTCGTCAATATCGTAATCCACGCTTGACTGATAGGTGACCTCGATTGCATTGATAATAAGCATTGTCATTGCAGACAGCGCAGAACAGAGAATGTCCTCGCCGCTCTCACCATATCCGGTGTGACCCTGCTCCTCAAAGCCGTAAAAATAGCCGTCGGCCTTATAGAATGTGATAGTAGTCATTTGACTTAAGCCTCGATCTTCTCGATCTGGATCTTAGTGTAATCCTGACGATGACCGATCTTCTTCTTTTCGTTCTTCTTTGCCTTGTACTTGATAACATCGATCTTCTTGGACTTACCGTTCTTAAGTACGTTAGCAACTACGGTAGCACCCTCAACGTAGGGAGTACCAACAGAAAGAGTTTCGCCGTTAACACAGAGAACCTTATCAAAAGTAACCTTCTCGCCTTCTGCAAGACCAAGCTTCTCTACGAAGATAACGTCGCCCTCAGCAACCTTGTACTGCTTTCCACCTGTTACGAAAATAGCGAACATGAAAAAGCACCTCACTTTCGTGTATAATCGCTATCATAGGCGCTGGCAAAAAGCCAAACTTCTCAGCCTATCAATAAGCGTCGATATATTATAACACCACCGACAAGCATTGTCAATAGCTTTTTGAAAAATATTTTTATTTTTTGATATTTTATATAAATATAAAACATAAGTGCGACGGCAATGCGTCGCACTTAAAGAGTCTTAAGACTTGATTATTCGCAATCCTCGTCGCACTCTGCGCAATTGCCGTCGCAGATCTCAACGTCGCCGATCTTCTCGCCGCATGCGGGACAAACAAGATCCTCTACGTCAAGAGATTCGTCAAAGCAAACAATATCGCCGCAGGAGGGACACTCAATCTCATAGTAGCCGTCCTCGTCCTCGTCAAAATCATCATCGTCGAAGTCGTTAAGGTCGTCGTAATCGTCATACTCGTCCTCATCCTCATCGTAGAAGTAAACCTCTTCCTCAAGCTCGCCGAGGTCGTGGTCAAGCTCCTCAACGTACTCATGAAGCTCTCTGTTGTCAGCCTCAAGAGCGTTGATCTTATCTGCCATATCAGCTACAAGGTTAAGAAGCTCGCTGATGATTCTTCCCTCTTTGGATGCCTTATCAAGCTCATAGCCCTCGAAAAGACCCTTGATGTATGCTGCGTTTTCACTGATACCCATTGTTAATTCTCCTTTTTATTAATTTAAGGTTAAAATGCTCCCCGGATGTGCGGAGAGCATTTCGGATTAGAATCTAAGATTAAACTCTTTCAACGTATTCGCCTGTTCTGGTATCAATCTTGAGAACCTCGCCCTCGTTGATGAAGATCGGAACCTTAACAACCGCACCGGTCTCAAGGGTAGCTTCCTTGGTAACGTTGGTAGCTGTATCGCCACGAACGCCGGGCTCAGTCTCGGTTACTGCAAGCTCTACGAATGTAGGAGGCTCAACAGAGAATACGCTGCCC
>JAZSMV010000081.1:0-27645 GCA_045536065.1 Eubacteriales bacterium
TGTTGTTCAATTTTCAATGATCAAGTTGCTCACAAGGTTGTAAGCTTTTCTATTATACTATAACCTTTTTCAATTGTCAAGAGGATTTTTCGATTTTTTTAACTTTTTTTGAAATTTATTTATAAGGAAAATGAAAATACCATATTTTTCATATAATATTCCCGAAAAATAGTGATACAATAATAACAGAGCAAACGGAAATGAGCCCGCAGGGTTCGTTACTGTGGGCTCGATTAATATAGATTTTAATAAAACAGGAGATTAATTTCTTATGTCTAAGAACAAAGTAAACGTTCCCGAAGCAAGAGCTGCCCTTGATAAGTTCAAGATGGAAGCTGCAAATGAAGTAGGCGTTACCCTCAAGCAGGGTTACAACGGCGACCTTACCTCTAAGCAGGCGGGTTCTGTCGGTGGTCAGATGGTTAAGAAGATGGTTGAGTCCTACGAGAACTCCATCAAGAACAACGGCTAATTTTAGTTTATCAAAAGCTGATTTTCGCTGAAACCATTTCCTTTCCGATTAATAATTCTAAGGTAATATAGAATTAGGAAGTGCCGCAGGGATTCTGCGGCACTTTTTTATAATAATAAAGGTTGTTTCTGGCGGGGCATCTCTCAAGAAATGCTCTTTTCTATAATTTGATGTAATCTCGTAGTAAAGCCGATTAAATTATGGTCGGCAGCTTCGATTATTTGAACGTTTGCAAACTTTTCCACAAAGGGAATATATTTATATGAAGGATCAAGACTTCCGTAGACCATGATGAGCTTTTCCCTGCCGAGCTTTTTAACCCCAGGAAGAGTTTTGCCGTGATAATTGATCATAAGAGGTGCATTGATGCTTACCATTTTGACAATTCTCGGCTCGTCGCAGCCGTGCCAGATGCCTATAAGACCGCCTTTTGAAACTCCGATGTAATATATTTCAAAATCGGAGGTTTCAAGATTATCCTCTACCATCTGAATATCTCTTTGAAATGATGCCTTTGTATCTATCGTTGTAGCGGAAACGAATATAGAAAAACCATATTTTTTGTTGATTTCAAGGGCAATATCAAGGTACTTGTTTTCATATCCGTATATACTGCCACCCTGACCTGTCTTGATAAATAACACCTTGGAAGAACCGGGTATGTAGCCGATCGTCATATTATCGGCGGTTATAATTTTTGTAAAATCCCTTTCCATACCCTGTCCTTTCGTTTTCTTGATGCAAAAAAATTATTTTATCAATAAATATAATACTGCACTGATAGAGGCGGCAAAGAGGGTGCCAAGGAGATTGACGGTGTCGTTATTGATAAAGCGAATGCCACTGTGCTTCTGCGTTTTTACGCCGCAGTGCTCTTCTCTCTCAGTGATGTTGCAACAAACCGTGCATTTATACTTCACCTGCAAAAGCGATCCAAGGAAGCTGTCGAATATACCGCCGAGAATTGCAGATAAGGCAATTATCAATGCCGAGGTTATTCCGATAGGCTCAAAGGCAAGAGAGATAGTCGCTACAATCAAGGCGGCAACAGCAGAGGCAGAGGTACCCATAAGCGACATTCCACCGCTGACACCGGGTGTGCAGGGCTTCATGCGGAAGGGGTCAAAGGCTCTGCCGTGAAGCACTCCTATTCCCGAAGCGACCGTGTCAGCCAGGGCCTCGGCAAGAGATGCAACAAAAGCGATAACAAAGACATCCTCCCGGATTATCAAATATAAAATCGCACAAAGCGCCGCCACCGATCCATTGGCTAAAACCTGAACGTGATCACGACAGCTTCCACGCTTTTCTATACCGCTTTTCTCTTTCTGCCTGCATTTTTCTTTCGATTTCTTGATTTTATCTACTGCGATACCGCCAACGAAGAATATAAGTAAAATGATAAATCCAAGGTTGCCAAGTGATATTGAGATAACAACATCAAGTATGATTGCAGCAATTATTCCGCTTACTGTAAGCGCCTTTTTCTTATAAGCAAAGGCTATGATAGCAGGGGTAAGCAGTATGGGAACAACATAATTCTCTGCCCCAGGGAAGCTTACGAAGAAATAGGACAGGTAGGAAGTTCCGAGGGTAATAGATATGTTGTCGAGGCCAAGCCCTGTGAAAAGCTCAAGCTCAAGACCCAGTATTGCTATGGCAATACAGTGCCAAACCGAAAGGCCGAGATTGAATATTCTATCAAACGCCAAAGCAACACCAAAGCAGGATAAAAGATTAACAGCGGCGCCTACTAAGGTTTTGTTGCCGTATACCTTTTTGTTCCAGCCGGCAGTAATACTCTGCCCCACAAGTCCTGCAAATCCGTCGCCAAGAGAGGTGCAAAATACTCCTATACCAAAAGGAAGGATCATATCGGGAATGAACAGAGTGATAATCGCCATAACGGACATAGCCACAGCATAGTATACCGTGCCCGGCGCATTGTCTCCGTCGGATGAGATCATCGGCATAAGATTCTTGCGGTGTGAGATAGCCAGAACGATCAGAAACAGCAGACAGACCGCAAGGAAATGTATGCTTGGGCCGAAGAAGTGATAAAGGATTATCCACTCGGCGCCAACGAGGATATGAACGATTTTTCTCGTTATTTTTTTAGCCACGCCAACCTTGTATAAAACAAAGGCAACCGCAAGGCATAAAACGGCATATAAAACGCCATAAAGATAACCTTTTATTATCATAAGCCCAAAATCTTTCTACATTTTTCTATTAAATATTATAATTCCCAAATCACAGAAAGTCAATACAAAAAAGAGCCGCCCGTATTATAAGGCGGCTCTTTTTTAGGGGGAGATCAGCCCTCCTCCTCATTATTCTTAAATCTGTTCTCTTCCTCGTCGGAATCCGCATTAGCGTTTTCCTTACCGGGAATAACAATGCCACGTGTCATTGCGTGACGGTTTTCCTCATTCTTCTTATCAATTTCCTTCTGCTTCTGAGCCTTGGCAGCATTGAGATCATTGGTTATCTCGCTGCTTACCGTACCGTCCGCAAGAGTAAGAAACTTCTCAAAGATGTCGGGGTAAACAAAAATTTTCTGTACGTTCTCAAACTTAACGGTAATGTACTTTCCGTTAACAAGAATTATAGTGCCCTTTCCAAAGGCCTTGTGTAATACTTCCAGATTCTCCAATATCATAGCGCCCCTCCGGTTTTTTATTGTTCCGTGAAACGATTGCTTTTATCCATATCTTATTAAATAATCGACAAAAGGTTCACTCTATTAGCGGCGACTATTATAGCAGATAATTGTGTCCAAAGTATGAACAAAAGTAATGTTTTATAATTATTTTCAAAAAGAATGATTTTTGTTTATTTTTTGCTGATTATTTAGGCCAAAAATGGCGTTCTGCCGCAAATTTGGGCTTATTATTCTTTAGTAGGTGTAGCTGTAATGGGCAAAACGTCCTTGGACTCAGGGCGCTTCTCTCTCAGGCTCCTTCGATAGATCGCCTCGGTTGCAAGCTCCAGCTTCATAACGACGTTCTTTTTGTTCTTGAAGAAGCAATAGAAGCAATCGTCCTCGGTGGAAATATCGATACAATCCTCTTTTCTGAACTTGAACCAATCAAACTCGATATGGAGGCTGTTGGACTGCAGAGGATAACGCTGGATTCTATAATCCTTACCGTTGTGTCTTCCCTCAAGAACAAAGCCGTTCTCGGGATCGTGAGTCACACGTGCGCTGCCCAGATCCTCAAGTCTGTTACATCCGGGCATTGAGTACACCTCTACCTCGTCGGTAAAGTAATACTCGCCGCTGTCAACCTGAGCGCTTACCTGCTCTATCTCCCATTTATACCAATCGGGAACGTGGCTGAACTCGGTATCGCCCTCATTGGCGGAGAGTGTGCCGTCCTCGTTAAGAGTCCATCTCTTACCGCACTCGGTACAGAATATCTCCGCCCCCTTAGAATCCATCTTGGATTCGGTATGGCAATGAGGACAGTGATAAAGAACCTTATGAAGTCCCTCTGCCCTCTTAGGCTCCTTAATAAGAATACCATTTTCCTTCTGATAGGCATACTCGTCATAGGAGAGTGCCTCACGGATCTTATCATTGATCTGATCGACCGTCATTTTTTCAATTTCTTCGGGAGTGAGTAATTTTGTAATAGTAGTATGATGAGGAACCTTGTTCTTAAGCTTTATATTCCAAACAGGAGAGTAAAGATAGTTACCTCTGTGCTTTATGGCAACTACCGGAACCTTATTTTTCTTAACAAGCATGCCCACGGACTCGGGAATATACTCTGTAATACCGCAGGAGGAATATCTTGCCTCAGGATACATGCAGAGAACATCACCACGGGAAAGCACCTTACGGATAGACTTGATAAGGTGAAGATCCATAGTGAATTTTCTGGTTGGGATAGCTCCTATCCACTCAAGGAGCCATGCACGCTTATAAAAACCGTCAATATTAACTACGTTATTGATTCGGTGCGGGAAGGTTTTAAGTGCCGCAAGCTCAAAATCGATAAATCCCATGTGGGTCGAAAGAATAATATAGGGAGGCTTTAAGCCTTCCATACTTATACGCTCTACCTTGTGCTTATTAAAAAGGGTTAAAATAAAGGATAAGAACCAAATAAGCCAGGTAAGGTATATGGGCTGTCTAATAGGATACTTTGCTGTTTTGTAACGCTTCACTTTTTTGTAATTAACGTCAACGTTTGCAGTCTTATTCATTAGCATATCTCCGTGTTGTTAGTGTAAGACACATAGGTTCCACTGCCTTACGGCTACTGATTATACACTATTTTTTACATAAAAGCAATATATTTTTAATTTTTTGTTGAAATTAGGCGATAAAAGTTGAAAAATTAATAAATAAGTGTTAAAATATACTTAAATAATTATTTGAGGTGTGTTATGGATATCCAATGGATCATTCTGATATGCATAGGCGTACTTGCAGTTCTGGTGCTTGGAATCTCGGCGCTTTGCTATTTTATGACGTTTTATTCCAAGCCAAGAAAGCCAAGAGCCGAGGATGACTATGATCTTCCTCCCGGAAAGGAATACGAGCCCCACTATCCCAAGATGATCGAGTGGACAAAAAGCGCTCGTGCCCTTCCCCACGAAAAAGTAGAAATAAAAACCTTCGACGGTCTGACGCTCCGTGGCAGATATTATGAGCATAGCCCCGATGCGCCTATTGAAATTATGATGCACGGCTATCACGGCTGCCTTGAGCGAGATCTGAGCGGAGGTATCTTCCGTGCCCTCGACGTGGGTCACAGCGTGCTTACCTACGATCACCGTGGAAGCGGCTTCAGCGACGGCACTACGCTGACCTTCGGAATCAATGAAAGCAAGGATTGCAGACGTTGGATCGACTATGTGCTCACCGAGATAAACAAGGATGCAAAGATAATTCTTTCGGGTGTTTCCATGGGTGCGGCTACCGCTATGATAGTATCGGGTTTTGATGATCTGCCCGAAAATATCATTGGAATTGTCGCAGATTGCGGATATACCTCAGCTAAGGAAATAATCCACAAGGTAACAAGAGAAATGATGCTTCCCCCGAAGCTTGTGTATCCCTTTATCAAGCTTGGCGGTCTTGTTTTCGGCAGATTCAACGTTGACGAGTTCTCTCCTATCGAGCAGGTGAAGAAATCGAAGATTCCCACCATTTTTGTTCACGGAGATATTGACTCGCTTGTACCTCTTGAGATGAGCTACAAAAACTTTGAAGCCTGCTCGGCAGACAGAAAAAAGACATATATTGTTGAAGGTGCAGAGCACGGACTTGCATACATATTTGCAGGTGACAATTATATCGACGAGCTACGTGATTTCTTCGGTCCTGTGATTGAGGAATACAATAAAAGACAAAAATAACTCTGAATATTAATTATTAAGGAGAAAATCATCGTGATTTCAAATACCGAAATACGTGCACGTGCAAGAGGCGTGCTGGGTGGTAATATTTTAAAACCGGAATGGTTGTTCCCTGTTCTTCTGCTGTTTATCATAGCGGCGATCTCCACAGTGGCAGGCATTACCTACGTTGGTCCTATCGTGCTGGCAGGTGTTCTTTCCTGCGCATCCGCAGGCTACTTCCTCGGACGTGTGAGAAGCAAGGTAAGGCACGAGAACATCGGAGCCGCCCTCGACTGTGTGAGAAATGACCTTACAGGCTCTATGATAACCGGTATTGTAACGAATCTGATCGTCGCTATCGGCTATGTACTTCTTGTTGTACCCGGAGTGATCCTTTCCTATTCCTTCGCTATGGTGTATTTTATCAGAATAGACCATCCGGAGATGGGTACCCTGGAGTCGCTTAAGGAAAGCGCACGTCTTATGAAAGGGCATAAGATTCAGTTTTTCCTGCTTCAGCTATCCTTTATCGGCTGGATGCTGCTTGCCATTATGTGCATCGGCGTTGGATCTATATGGGTTAACGCATATATACAAACCGCAAACGCCATCTTCTATGAGCAGCTGCTTGCAGAGGACGGAAATTATTATAACGCATAAAAGGGGCTGTCACATTTGACGAGAACGAAAAATCCGAAAAGGATATAAAAAACTTTAACCGAACAAAAAGTGTAAATGAGAAAGTAAAAGGTTGAAATTCTGCGAATTTCTTCGGTTTTTATGGATTTTTTCTACCGCCGTTTGCTTCCTCTCGTCGTATGTATATACGCCTTCGGGTCGCAAAGCAACGCTTCTCGCCTAAATCTGACTATCCCCAAAAAGAGGCTGACTCAAATTTGCATTTGAGTCAGCCTTTTTTCATTTATAAAAAGAATACTCCGTAGCCCTGACCGAGCGCTCCGCCCTTTTTCAGATGCTCAACGTAGGCTCTGCGCATACGTGTATCGGTGGGAAGGTGGTCGGGGTTTTTATCGTCAGTATCAAAGATTCGCCAAAGGTCAGAAAGACTTGTGTCGACGGTGCTTTGAAGAATAGTAAATCTCGACATAAATCTGTGAACATTGGTATCCTCGGGGAGAATATGCTCATTGCCCTGATAAAGCATCCAGGAATGGCAAACAAAGGCGCAATCATCGCCTATCTGATCCTTAAAATACTCCTTTGCCATAGCAAATGCCTCGTCACAGCTCTCGGGAGTCAGATGTGTCAAGGTGCGGGGAATATGAACGTTTATAACCTTGGTTTCGGGGGTGAGGATATGTCCTTCGCAGGAGTAATTATGACCGAAGGGATCTACCTCAAACTCAAGTCTGCCAAGCCCTACTCTCTCAAGATTAAAGAATCTGTCAAACCAAAAGGCAACGAATGAGCCGATAACTCCCTTGACAGCCTTACATTCATCAAGCTTATATCTCAGATCAAGCATTGTATTATGAAAGATCTTAGGGTCTATACCACGCTCAATATAAAGCTCCTTCAAATGCTTTGAAAGACAGATAAAGATAAGCAGCTCTGTGGTATAGTTATGAATCGACAGCCTTTGCGCCACGTCCTGCGCAAGAGATATGATCAGCTTGAAGTCGCAGTTAGTATCCCTCTCGTAGATCCTGATAGCCTCGTTCCATACAGCGAGGGTATCCTCTCTGCCGGCGATCCTGTCGTATACGTTCAGCAGGAACTCTGCATCCGAGTCATCGTATTCAAAGCTTACGAAAAAATTAACAAGATATTCTCTCATTGTTTTGCTCCAAAGTAGTTTTGCTTATGGTATTATATCACAAACGGCTCTGTTTTTCAAGTAAAAAATGGAAATATCCCCCGCAAAAGCGGGGGACATTATGTTAATTTTATTTTAACTTTGTTTTAATATAGATAGATGCATGGTCTGAGGAATATGCGTCGCCGTGGAGATTAATTACCACGTGATATTCATAAACCTCGGCATCTCCCTTGCTTATCATAATGTAGTCAATGCGACGAGGCTCCTCTGCCTCACCCCAGCCGTGGAAGGTTGCGGTGTCCTCGGTTATGGGAGAAATCAGCTTTGCATCATCAAAAGCATCCTTAGTGGACTGTATGGTCTCGCTGTCCTCCTTGGCGTTAAGATCGCCCATAAGGTATGCGGGAATATCGCCGAACTCGGTAATCTTGTCAAGAACGACCTGTATGCCGTTTATACGTGCAAGGTCGCTGGTGTGGTCAAGATGAGTGTTGAATACGGCAAACTCCTTGCCTGTGCTGAGATCCTTGAGGATTACGTAAACGCAGATCCTGTAATGCTCACTGCCCCAATCCTTGCTCATCACCTCGGGGGTTTCGGAAAGCCAGAAGGAGCCGCTGTCTATCTTCTCAAACTTATCGGTGCGCCAGAATATAGGACAGCCCTCGGAGAGAACGAAGTTGTCACGGTATTCGATCTCGGAGTCGTAGCCCTTCATAAGTCCTTTGAGGTAATCGTAATGGACGAAGGTTGCTTCCTGGAAGCCGATAATGTCTGGCTGTACCGCCTCAATATCGTCGGCAATAAGATCGGCACGGTAGAACCAGCTTCTGTTAAAGAAGTCGGTGGGGCTGATGTATCTTACGTTGGTGCTCATAATGGTAATCGAGTCATCGCTATCATCTGACAGGCTGATCTCTCTGTCGGTCATAAGATAGCCCGGCAGATATACAAGCAGGACGGCAAGATAAATAAATACAATGGCAAGAATGATCGCTAAAACCTTTTTCATAACAGTTCTCCTAACATTTTATTTTAAGGGGAATAGGTCTTTATTCGTCAGAATCCTCGTCGGTCGTGTTTTCGGTGGAAATTATTTGGGATTTGTCCCTGTTTTTTCTGATATATAAGAATATACCAAATGATAAAGCAGTTGCCGCAATGCCGCAGATAGAGCAGATAATGCCAACAACTACCGCATCTTTGCCATCATCCTCGGGAACGTCGGTATTATTGTCACCGTTTTCGTCATCATCGGTAACGGGTACGGTTTCTACGTAGCCGCAGGCGGAGCAGGTTCTGCTCTGGCTCTCACCGTTTACCGTCCAATCTCCCCAGGTGTGGAAGGCAAGATCTTTTTTGTCACCGCAAGCACATTCGCTCCAGTGACCTACCGAGTTGTGCTCAAGATCGGCGCCGTAGCTGTGAGTGTGTACTTCATCCTCCTCGGGAACCGATTCGGTATCTATATAGCCGCAGGCGGAGCAGCTTCTGCTCTGTGTCTCGCCGTTTACCGTCCAATCGCCCCAGGTGTGGAAGGCAAGATCCTTTTTGTCACCGCAAGCACATTCGCTCCAGTGACCTACCGAGCTGTGCACAAGATCGGCGCCGTAGCTGTGAGTGTGTACTTCCTCCTCGGGAACCGATTCGGTATCAATATAGCCGCAGGCGGAGCAGCTTCTGCTCTGTGTCTCGCCGTTTACCGTCCAATCACCGTATGTGTGGAAGGCAAGATCCTTTTTGTCACCGCAAGCACATTCGCTCCAGTGACCTACCGAGTTGCGCTCAAGCTCGGTGCCGTAGCTGTGAGTGTGCTCTCCCGTTGGGAAAACAAAGTTACATACCGAGCAGATGCCGGATACAGGAGTATGATCGGCATAATCCTTACAACTGCCACAGTCGGAGCAGGCGTACCAATGTCCCTCACGACTGACAAAACGCTCGCTACTGAAGCTATGGCTCCAGGATGCGTCGGCAGTAAAGGTCGCACTTCCCTTGGCGCCACATTTACAGCTGTAATAATATGCCGCAGTATCTGCGCATTTAACGTTCTCAACCAGATAGGGCTGAGCTGCAACGGTTCTGTCAAAGGTATGAGGAAGTGCCGAGCCTACGGTGTAGGTTGTTCCTCCCTGCTCGCCGCAGATGGAACAGCTGTAATAATAGACAGCAGGGCTTGTGCAGGTCGCCTGGCTTGCCTGATACTGATTGCTCTTTTCGGTAAAGCTGTGCTTACAGGTTACGTCAACCGAGCCCTTGTTGCTGGTGACCGAAATATCCTCCGAAACGTTCTTCTTCAGCTGAAGTATGCACTCGACGTCGGTCTTGCCGACAGGTGCGTTATCAAGCACCTTAAAGGTTACGGAAAAAATCTTTCCGCTTAAGGTCTTGCCGGACGGGTATGCAAATGCGCCCTTATCGGTAGCCATATCGAAGGTGGAAATCAATGCTCCGTCGGTTTTCCACTCTGCGCTTATAAGCTTCAGAACATCCTTGTCGTAAATCACCTCAACTCCTCCTGAGGTAACCTCCGATGTGGAGGTAATGCTCACGTTCAGAGTGACCGTTCCTCCCTTGGCGCAGGATTTGTTTTCGGTGGTGGCAACGGTGCCTTGGGCGGATGCTGTAATGACAAGCGTCATAAGAAGCAGCACGCCGATTACCGCCGCTAAAATTTTATTCTTCATTTTATTCCTCATTCTCCTTTCGTCTTCCCGAAACCTCGGCAGTCACATAGACAGGCTTCGGCAGAGGATAATCCTCCGGGAAGAAGGTATGCATAAGCAGATAGATCGCATCGCCTGAGTCGACTCTACCGCTGTTATCTAAATCGCTATTCTGATTTATCGGATAATCCTCCGGGAAGAAGGTGTAAAGCAGCAGATATACTGCGTCACTTGAGTTAACGTCCTCGTTACCGTCCAAATCTCCGATATCATATTCCAGCATCGGAATCTCTTCCCTCTCCTCTGCTCCGCAGACGGTACAGGTATAAAGCATCTCGCCAACGCTTGACGTGGTGGGATGGATCACCGTCTCGCCATCGTTCCAAAGGTGACCGAGAGCATCGGTGTAATCGTCAACGTAACTGTCGCTACAGTGACAAGTATAGGTCGTATATCCCTGCTCGGTGCAAGTAGGTGGAGTTACGACCGAGGTGTAGCTGTGACCGAGAGCGTCGGTGTAATCGTCAACGTAACTGTCGCCGCAGTGACAGGTGTAGGTCGTATATCCCTGCTCGGTACAGGTGGGAGGGGTTATAACGGTTTTGTAGTTGTGTGGTGCGTTGAGGATGTACAGTTCGTTACTGTCATCGCCAGTCCACATAACCACATTGACAGCCACAACCCCCTCCGGAGCAGACAAATATCCATAGGTGTTGAACTCGGTATAGGTTTCATCGGCACTCAGGGATTTTATGACACCGGTTTCATCAAACCATGTCAAGCGAATGCCATTTATGGTTCCGCCATTGAGACCGGATTTTTGGAAAGAGGTTGCCCAAAGAAGGTCTCCGGCATAGACGGGTATCGTAACGGAATAGACATGACCGGATGCATGAACACCCCAACCATCTACCGTGTAATACTGCCTGTCATGCTCCAGCAGATTCCACAAATTGGTATCGTTGCAGAAATTCTCCGGAAGCTGCTGCAGATAGTCCTCATAAATAGGCTTAATCTTTCCTTTGGCGATAATTACAATGTTTCCCGAAACCGAAGGAATGGAGATCCTGCCGTCAGCATACACGGAAGCAGTAATATCCACACCGCACATTGTGACCTTGACAGACAGATCCTCGCCGCTAATTTGGGAAATAAACGGCTTTCCATCGGATACGCCCTTGTAATAACCAAGAGAGCTTTCAGCTCCGGACAGGATATATTCCACAGAATGGACAACATTCTCACCGGGTTCCACTTCGTACTCATTCAGCACAGCTTCCAGAACCGCATCGGTAATCAGATCCATTCCCTGTTCGCCGGGATGGATGCCATCAGGCAACAAATCTTCCGTCACGCCACTTTCACGCAGATCCGTATAGGCCACACCATAATAATCGCAGATGGCGGCCATGACCTCATTGCCTCGTGCCAACTTTTCATTTGAATAATAAGATGCGGTATAGGTCGGCAGCATCACGATAATCTGCGCATCCGGATAATAGTAACGAATTCGGAGAATGGTGTGCAGAAAACCGTCTGCCAGGTTGTCCCACTTAGCGGTAGTCAGATCCACGGTCGTGGGAGCTACACTGGGGTCAAATGTGCCAATTTTTGATACATGGGCCAGATCATTGGTTCCTCCATATACCATGATCACATCCGGTGTGCCATTGCTACCCAAATTTTGAATGCGCTGCAGGTTGCTTAGAGCCGCATTCTCGCCTGTATCGCCGGTGGTAACCGGTACCGCACCGCTGAAGGTTGCACCACGCCAGCTGTCATTGATTCCCAGCTTGGCATTCAAAACGTCGATGATCTGCATCCACCAGGTTTCATTGACATCGGTCAGCAGATTATCCTGGGGATAACGTGCAAGATGCTCTCGATTAAAGCCATCCGCCTTCGGAATATAGCCGGCGAAAGTGGAAATGGAGTCGCCCAGAATGGAGATGACCTTACCCTCGTAATTGGCTAGATTGGGATGCTCTGCACCACAGATGGTGCAATTTATATTATAGTAGCTATGCCCTGTTGCATCCACATAATTATCCACATAACTGTCGCCGCACGTAGTACAGGTATGGGTGGTGTAGCCCTGCTCGGTGCAGGTGGGAAGGGTTACGGTAGAAATATAGGAATGCTGATGCTCGTCGGGATTTTCAACCGAAATATAATCAAATACATTCTTGGAATCCTGATTTTCAAAATTAAATGTGCTTCCATCACATTTCTTCAGCACGAGTCCATAATAACCATCTTCCGTAACGGTATAAGATGACACATGGTTCCATCCATTTTCCGGATAATACCGAGAAAAAACAGTAGAATCTGCACTATCTGTTTTGGCTAGAGCCCATTCGTACTCTCCAGGCAGTTTAAACGTTACTGTTTGTCCCTTTGACAAATACAGGTTAACAATTGAAGATGCTCGGGTAGTATCATCGACGTAGTTGCTTACAAATTTATTACCGTAGCAGAGCAATGCGTCTTCTGTATCCGATCCATTTTCCTCGTTATTGTCATCTCCATTTATCCTAGGAATGCTTTTAAGTTTTTCGAAAATCAAATTAGAAATTATCTCATGACCATCCGTATTAGGGTGCAATCCATCAGGCATATACGTCATTTTGTCCGCACTGTCCGAGGGATCAACAGGATATTCATTAAAAAGATCGATAACCGGCACAGAGTATTTTTCGCAAATCACTTTGATTGCGTTTACATAATCGTCCAAGGAATGACCTCTTCCGTTGGCAATATAATCGTAAGTGAACTTAGTTCCCAATATCTTACTAGTTCCAAATCCGTAACGGTGAAGAGGCGTCACAAAAACAATCTGGCTGTTCGGGTGCCGTGTCTTAATTCCAGAAAGTATAATGTTCATGGCACCGTAGAAGGAAACATCTGTTGTATCAGTAGGGCTTCCAAGAGGTGTCTCGTGACCGTAGTCATTTGTACCCATGAATATCACAATCAAATCAGCGTCCGGAATGGATGTATAGCGGGCAACAAGCGGAAAATTCCCGGAACCATAATCCGACTTTGAACTAATGCATGATCCAGCAATTCCCATTGACTGTACGGAAGCAAACACACCCATTTCATCAATGAATGAATGATATGTCTTTTCCGTTCCTGTGCCATATGTAATACTGTCACCAACGAACACTACGGACGCACCACTCCAATCAGTCATTTCGGGACTAGCTGCCCCACATTCGGTACACATACCATTTTGATAACTATGCCCTGTTGCGTCAACGTTATGATCAAGAGCCTCTGAAATTATTGCAAAGACTTCAGGATGTGTAAGCACGGTGCCTCTAAGGCGAATAACTATGTTTTCGTTATGGTTATGTAGCTCGGATAGAAATGCCGCCTTGAATTCATCAACCGTGGCATATTCATTTTCAGACATAGCAGCCAAAGGCTGTATATCGCTGTTTATCTCCCCGCCCTCACTTGTGTCCAGGGCATACACCCTGTTGCTTGACGTAATGCCAAGCAATAGCACAAAGGCAAATGCCATAGACAGGCAGGTAATGATCCTTTTTTTCATTATTTCCCTCTATTTTTAAAGAGTAATAGTTTCACATAATATATTTTATCACAACTATTTAAATATTTCAAGTTTTTTATATATAACAGCATATAAAATCTTGTGTGTCGTCCTCAGCACGGCAAGTTTTTTAAAAAGTCGGTAAAAAGATATTTACAAATCGGGAAAATGGTGGTATAATGGGATTGTTAATATAACTATCCTTTGTTTGACGGACTGTTCCCTGCACTTCGTCGCCACAGCTTGACTGCGAAGGATCTGACAGAAAGGAAATGATCATGAAAAGTAGAATGGTG
This sequence comes from Eubacteriales bacterium, assembly GCA_045536065.1. Classification (GTDB taxonomy): domain Bacteria; phylum Bacillota; class Clostridia; order Oscillospirales; family CAG-272; genus UBA1740. The sequence goes on from JAZSMV010000081.1 coordinate 14,129, forward strand.
AATTTTATTATCTCGATTCTCGTTATTCTCCTCGTAGCTCTGCTCTGCCTGGCGGGAGTTGCCCTTATCTTCGGCGACGTGTACGTGGATGCGTTGGTGAATAAGATCGCATCCTGGATTATAAAGTAAATTGAATAAATCAATATTTGAAAAACGAGCCTTTTTGTCAAGGCTCGTTTTTATTTTCAAATAATACGCACACGTAGAGATGATGGGACTTGCGGACGAGCAATGCTCGCCCCTACGGAATACTATTTAATGAAAAAATGCCACGGATAGCCGTGGCATTTTTCTTGTTGTTTATAATTTGCGGTTTTGAGGGAGCAGATTTTGTGGGATAAGCGTCGTTCTTACGACCGAAGCAATAGTGACCTATTGCGAGCTTGTCGGAAAACGGCGGTTAGCACCGAAATATGCCCATCAAAAATTACTTGCAAGCCTCTTCGATTGCTACTGCAACAGCAACATGTCATTAGGAGTAACCGTTCCGGTAACTCCCCAACCATGGGGTATTTTACTTAGAAGCTTCCTCAATGGCTACAGCCACTGCTACTGTCATGCCTACCATAGGATTGTTACCTGCGCCGATGAGACCCATCATCTCTACGTAAAGAAGCCTTGCGTACAACTTTTCCTTAAAATATTTAAGAGATAAACACATCGTTCAGATGCGTTCTTAATCACATTATAGATCAAAATATATCAAAAGTCAAGCATCTTTTAACAAGTTTGTATGATGTTTTTATTAACTGCGAAACAAGTATTATCAAGTTTCTATCAACTTTTAATTAAATATTATTGAACTCATCATATTTTTTTGATATAATCAAACTATAAAATAAACACAAGGATTTTCTATGAACACACTAAAAGCTATTCTCAAGCCTCAATACGAATACTCGTTCTCTGATATTTGCTTCAAAATCAAAAGTGTAACAGTAAATATTAATTCAAACAACTCCGATATACATATTCAACTTATCGGCAGAACCAAGATAGAGAAAATGAAGTCTCTATTTTTGGATATTTACAACTTGATTTACCTATATTTAGGACACTTCCCTACCATTTCAAACCTAAATTATAATGGTCAAGATATAAAACAAGATTTTAATGCGAACAAATTTACCACAAATAAACTGTTTATCAAATCAGAAAACAGGATTTGCGATATTTCCGATAATACTATAAATCCCTCAACGCTCTCTCTAATTCGAGAGTATAATGCCCTTCCGTTAAACTCTTTACAAAATATCACATGTGAAGCTTACTCACATATTGCATTAGAGCACGAATTGACATTGTTATTGCATGTAATAGACTCCATAATACTTGATAACTCTGTAAGAAGAACTTTTCTACCAAAATGGCAAAAAATGTTAGATAAAAAGAATGGTACCAGCAAGGAAACGGCTGGAAAATATGGCGCAAAAGTTCTATTATTATGCGAAAAAACCTTCTTCCCATTTAACAGCAAATCTGAGCACAGTTTATTAAAAGCTTTAAGAATTACAAAACTTGATTTTATTAGAACGATAAGTGATACAAGAAACTCGTACTCTCATCTTTTGCCAAAAGGAAAAAAGAAGAAAGCCATTTTCGATAATCCTGAGTTGTTTTTTATCTATTTGGATTTAATAGTGTATTTAATCAGACTTTATATGCTTTCGGAATTAAAAGTTACTCATGACAAAAGCAAAATGAATAAATACTATGAAGCTACTCACGAATGGATCGAGAGAATTAAATAAAATTAAGAGCGACAATTTTAAGTTGTCGCTCTTATTATCATATTAATCAAATCAATACATCCTATATAAGCTACGCAACTTACTTAATCGTTCCTTGTAATCTTCAATAACCCATGACGGAGATGTTATCTTAATTTGGTCGCCAAAACCAAATAGCCAACTATAAAAGCGCGGAGTTATCGCAACTGTTACCCTTGCAAGAAAACATTCATCGCCGTCCTTCTGATAGATTGCTTCACGCGTTCCAAAACGCTCAACAACGTAGTTAGCCACGTGGTTCATACAACGTAATGTTACGTGTTCCGTTTTGCCGTGATACATGGAATCGTGTTCCATCAAGAAGTTTTCAACATCAATTTTACTATACTCTTCCCCACCCTCGCGTGGCTCGCCTAAAAGCTCAACATTCTTGATTCTGTCAAGACGATAATACATAATCTTATGCATCTTGTCATCATACCCGATGAGATAATAATATCCATCGTTTATCAAAAGCTTGTACGGACTGACTATGTAATATTCTCCTTGCCTACGTTCAACAAACTTCATTGAACCATCAAATTTGTATTCCACCATTTTGAAAGTGATTTTTTCCGGAATATGTGGCTTCTTACCACGATTTTCCTTCATCGCCGCACGGATTTTGAGAACGCTCTCATAAAGTTCTGTGTTCTCATGCTTCACTCTTTCAACAAGTAACGTTTCTTTTTCTATATTTTCAGCATGATACTTACTAACAAGGTCAAAAACTATACGAGTGAGTTTATCGCATCGGTCATCATCAATAAATTTTGCGGAAGCTACGCATTCCGCGAGCATCATTATATCGTCAACCTTATAGTGTCGCTTACGAACATAAAATCCTTTTCTGCTTTTGTCATATATGATTGTCTTATATTTATCATCTTGAAGCAATTTGTCTGCTTGCTCAAAACTTTTTGCTTTGGGATTTTCGGCACTATTACGTGGAGTCATCAGAACGGCTCTGTTAATCTCTTCTATATCCCTATATATAGAACGTATTTCTGCTTTTATATGATAATTCTCCCATAAGTATGCAACTATATCTTTAGCAGATTCAACATGAGTTGCATCGGTTTCACGCATAAGATACTCGTAAACAAAGAACGGCTTCATCTTATGATTGTTTCTTTTTCCGCTATTTGCGTTACCGCCGCCTTTTTTCTTCTCTTCTGACATATTAATCATCACCTCAAAGAAGATTATACCATATTAAAACAGAAAATGAAAGTGTTGAAGTGCATTTTTCAAAACTTTGTCGAACAATCACTAATAATGTTGATTTCCCATATTTCTTGTGATATAATGTAATTGCAAACACAGTACTTTGGATGTGATATTTCATTACAAATTCTTTGCTATACGCAGTTTAGGCATTACCAACGAACAGTTGTATAAGACCTTTTAAAGTACTGTCATTCATGCATTATAAGGAGATACTGAAATGTGTACCATATCAAATGACTACGGCAAGCTTTTAAAAAAGCATATTACTTTGTGTAATGTTTCTAAAAAGTATACTTTTGAAAAATTGAGAGAATTGTTACCGGAAGCAAAAGAAAATATTGAATTGATTAAAGCATCTTTGTCAGAAGTCGATGATTCCAAATGTGACTCTCAAGAAGATAATGATGTTTTTTTAGAGATTCCTCTCTTGAAAGTTTTATCACTAAATAAATTATTTCACAAGCAAGAAGAATTTGATGCGTTAATAAACTACCTTTCCAACAATTTAATTGTTAGTGTAGCCTCAAGTTATGATATTTACTTAAGCACTCTTCTAAAAAAAGCAATCATCAATAAAAAAATGTTTGGTTTGATTGAAAAACAACTATCATTGTGTGATATATTAAAATACTCCACCAATGAAGAATTAGTTTCTGTTTGCGTAGAAGAGAAAATATCTGAATTGATGAGGAAGTCTCACAAAGAACAAATAAAATGGGTAGAAAAAGCCTTTAAAATTGATATTATTAATAGTTTTTCAGAGTGGAAAACTGTTTTTGAATTTTTCCAAATAAGAAATATTATTGTTCATAATGATGGTGTTGTAAATCAGATTTTCATTAATGAACTAAAGAAAAACGGAATATCTTCAGATAAATATAACTTGGGGGATAAAATAGGATATTTACCCGACGAAATATCGAAACAAATCCGTTGTATAATTGATTTTTCTACATATATTTTTTCATTAATTTTGAGAACACTTTATAAAGATAACGACGATTTGGACGAAATAGATACGGTATTAAATGATATTGTCTATGATTTTTTATGTCAAAAAAAGCTTACCCAAGTTATCAGTATCGTTGACAACCTTTTGAAGAACAATCAACGCCATAACAGCGCAGATATTTTTCAGTTTACGATTAACAAGTGTATTGCATTAAAAAGCAATGGTAATAATTCATACATAAAGATTTTAGAAAAACTTGATTGGTCAAACTGTGAAAACGATTTCAAGTTCGCTCGCGCAATTATAATGGATGAAACGGAACGGGCGTGTGCGTTAATGGAATCTCTTGACAAAGACGATATGATTTTGGCATACGTAGAATGGCCTCTTTGCAAAGATTTTATTAAAACAGATGAATTCAAGACAAAATTTAAGGAGATTTACGGCACAGATTTTGAAGAGACCTTATCTAAATTGTCCGAAGAAAGATCTCAGTATTTGTATGAAAATAAAATAATTGAGCCTGCTACGGTGGAAGAGGATAGTGAATGTGAGCAAACACCATCTGAACATGAAAAAGAAGCAGAGTTGATTGTTGTTTAATAATAAATACAAACCATAAATTTTACTTGATAAAATTAATATATTAACATAAAACAGGCGGAGTTTAATACTCCGCCTTTGATTATTTAAAAGCTTATATATTTCTAATCCGTCTTCTTGATATTAACTTTAATTTTATCTGCCATAGTATCACCTCAAAAAAGATTTACAAATATATAATACCATTTTTAGCGCAGAATGGCAATAAAAACTATAAAATATATTTACAAATTACAAAAAACGTGGTATAATAATGATGCCAAACAAAAAACAAATAATGATTTAAAGGAAAACGCCTTATTTTTATAGGGGGTTTTATACCCTTTTGCTTTTTTACGTAAATTAGTGAATAATGGTAAAAACGTTGATTCCGCTAATTTGCGTATGGTGTTTTCCATATCATTAGTTTTTTGTTTGGCGACAATTGGAGTCTGCGTTTTTCGGTGCGACGGCTTCGGTTGTCGCACTTTTTATTTTTTCGGGGGTATTTGCCTATGGAGATTTGAACTTTTAGCACATATCTTTTATATTAAACAAACAACAAGGAGAAATTAAAAATGAAAAAACTGATTAGCATCTTATTACTTATTTGCACCCTAACATTCTGCCTAGCTTCGTGCGGTGGGAAAGACACTAATGATGATAATACAAATTCCGACAATTCTTCTAATAATCAAACAGAACAAGAAAATCATACATCATACGATGCTTTTACCTTCTATCCACAGAGTTCTGATACATATGTTGTTGGCATTGCTCCCGAAGGAAAATATTATACCGAAATCGTAATTCCTTCTACGTACAACGGTGGAAAAGTTGTTGGAATAGTAAAAGAAGGCTTTAAAGATTGCGAAAGCCTCACAAGTATCAAAATCCCCAATACTGTAACAGAAATTAAGGAATCTGCATTTTATGGATGTAAAAACTTGAAAACAATCGAATTTTCTAACTCAGTTACAAAGATTGAAAAAGATGCATTTACAAACTGTATGAAAAAAGAAAGTGTATTCTTTAATGGTACAATTCAAGATTGGGTGAACATTAACTTTGAAGGTTCTCTATCCACTGTTAGTTTTTCACCTGACCACGTGCTTGAGTCCAACCCTTTATGTTATGGCACAGACTTATATTTGAATGGCGAATTATTCACAACTTTAAACATTGATGATGTGCCTTCGCTTACAGAGTTTAAAATAAGCACACATTTTAGTTGGTGTACATCCCTCAAAAATGTTGTTATTTCAAAATATTCAACTTCAATAAGAGAATTATCATTTATCGCTTGTACTTCACTTGAAAACGTTACCATTTCTGAAAGTGTGAAATATATTGAATCTAGTGCATTTGAAGAATGCCGTTCACTAAAAAATATCACAATCCCCAAATCTGTAACTAGCATTGAAGACTATGCCTTTGCATACTGTTCTTTGCTCAATACAATCACATACGAAGGAACAAAAAGTGAATGGAATGCTATAAATAAAAACTCGAAATGGGACATAGGAGCAGGAAATTATACTATTCACTGCACCGATGGAACTATAACAAAATAATGAAAAACCTAATGAAACACTTACGAGCCTCGTTTTTGCACGAGGCTCGTTTTTAAGTTAATTATTTTTTTAGAATATCTATATATCTATAAACTCTCGTTCTGCTCATATTGCAGACTCGCGCAAGCTCGGAGATATTAAGCTCACCACTTATGTAAGAGGGATAATGCCGGTAAAATATTGGCGGTATATCCTCTTTTGTAAGCTCCGGTCTGCCGATGCGCACACCTTTAGCTTTGGCGTTTGCCATTCCCGACTTTACGCGCTCGCGTATCATTCCAAGTTCAAGCTCGGCAAACACGCCGGACATCTGAATAAATGCGTTTGACATCGGGTCAAGTCTGCCTTGCGTACAGTCAACGGTCACGCTCCCGACAATAACAAGCTTGATTTTCTTCGCCTTCACAAGCTCAATAATCTCGCATAGTTGCTTCGTGCTTCGCGCGAGTCGCGGCACTTCAAGCGTGATAATCGTATCCCCTTCCCTTACTATATCAAATAGTGCTAACTGCTTTTGCTTCACGGCAGAATCGCCGTGTTCGTATTCAAAGTAAACCTCTTCCGCGCCGGCGGCTTTAAGCTCGCGCACTTGGCGGTTTATATCTTGCTTGCTCTCATTTGTAGGGCATCTTGCATATCCGTAAATCATACCTTTAACTCCTTTGTTAGAAGGGCGGCTGCTTGCCGCCCCTCTTTTTTGAAATCTACACTTCAACCATTTGCTCTTCACAATCAACGCACGCGATTCTGACTGTTCGCGTTGCTCTGACTGACATTCTGCAACAAGGGCAGATATACTTTCGTGTGCTTGACGTTCTTGGTGTTACTGTTCCGCTTGCTCCACTATGCGCGCCGCTTCCGCCGCCGACTCTGAAATATGTTTGCTCGTTTCGGTTTATCAGAATCTCGGTCAGTCCAAATCTCAAACAAAATTCAAGAATTGTATCACTCGGCGCGGTGTGCGCATATCCGTATTTTTCGCTATGGGTGATTATCAATCCGCGTGCTTCGGCGGCATCCTTGAATCGTCTGTTGTGGTATGTATTGCCGCGACTGCAATCTTGTATTCCCATAATGAAATTGAAGTAATGAACCATTTCGTGAAGAAGTGTTGCAACAACCTCTTCGATAGGTCTTGCCAATGTTCCTGCGCCAATGTTTATTTCGTGAGTGCCGCCAAGCTTTGAAATCCAAGTGTCTTTATTAAGGGAGAAGTGTCCGTATGCTTTCGGTGTGCTTTGAATGGTTATTGTGGGTCTTGGAAGAACCCCATCGAAGAACTCTTGATTAAGTAAATCAAAAATCTTGTTCAGATACCCTGCTACTCTGTTATAACTCGTCAACTCTTTCATATCAAATATTCCTTTTCTTATTGATTTTTTTGAGTGGGCGTGTTATAATATTCACGCCCACATTTTCCTATGGGGTAGGCTCTTTTCCGCTATGCTTGCCGGCTACGGAGAAGGGCTTTTCTTATGCGATGCTGAATCGCTTGCTTGCAACTTGCTTTGTGAACTCTTTATAGAGGTCTGCGTGTTCCCTTTTGAACGCGGTGGAGTCGAAGCGGTTTGAGAGTACGGAAGTCCATCTGATAATGTACGTTCCGGCTTGCAGTTCCTCTGTTCCTCTTTCAAGCATCTGCGCCTTGATACAGTCGCGGAGTGCTTCAACTTCGTTCTGCGCTTCTTCGAGAATTGCTTCCCATTCCTTTAACTGTTCGATTTTTGCTACGATTTCGTTCTGTGACATTTTGTTTTCTCCTTTTCGGTTTTGTTTTTAAGAGTCTGTCAACCTCTTACTGTATATATTATACACTAAAATCAAGTGTAAATCAATTCGCAAAATAACCAAACTTTACACTAAATATTTGTGTAATTTGTACACTTGATTTTGGTGTAAATATCTGCTATAATTTATGATGTAAAATAATAATCTGAAAAGGAAGGCTTTACCTATGGCAATCGTATATAAAATTGACGTGCTAAAAGCATTAAAAGAAAAAGGATATAATACCTCTCGTTTGAGAAAAGACAAACTGATGGGAGAAGCAACCATTCAGAAGATACGCGAGAATCAACTTGTATCGTGGGCAAACCTTGATACCATCTGCACTTTGCTTGACTGCAACGTTGGTGACGTTGTAGAACATAAAAAAGATAATTAAAAAGGGGTTAATCTATGAGTTTTGAGAATGAAAAAAGCACAATTCAAAACAATCACGCTTTATGGAATAGAATATCGGAAATAAACGCTCAATATAAAAAATATGCTTTTGATGATATTGATTGTCCCACAATAACTACATACCAAAAACATACAAGCAAAGCCAAATACGGTAAAGTAATGGGTGGGCAATATTTGTGGGGGTGTACATTCGATTTTAAAGAGTTTTTAGTAAGCAAAATATTTGAAGAAAAGCATTTATATACCGATATTGTAAAACAACATCGAGAATTAGCAACAATATATTATGAATACGAAAAAAAGATATTGGATGTCTTTGAACAATACAAGCTGTGCAAATCCGCAGACGATTGTATTGAAGAAGCGAGGACTTTTTGGAGTAAAACTTTTGGATTGACTGACGAAGCACGATTTAAAATTCTACACAATTATGAATATGATTTGATGGATTCGAAAACATTTTCTCCCGTTTTCCCGACAGTAAAACTAATACTGTCTGCTGAAACACAGTACGATGTGTATTCAAGAGAAGTCATATACAGTATCAAAGATATTATTGAGTGTTACGATTTGGCGGTTGAAAAGGAAGGTAAAATGTCATTCGTTAAAAAGCAAAGAGCGATAGTGACTGATTCCTTAAGGTATGATGTACTAAAAAGAGATGGCTTCCGATGTTGTATTTGTGGTGCTACGGCAAACGATGGCGTTAAATTAGAGGTTGACCATATTGTTCCTATTTCTAAAGGTGGCAAGTCAATATTAGGTAATTTGCAAACATTGTGCGAACGTTGTAATAGAGGTAAAGGAACAAAATAACCTCTAATTGTAACGAAAAGGGTGTTTTGATTTTCCGCTACAAAAGCGGCGTGTTTTTCCGCGCTTTTTGTCACTTTTCCGGCATCTGCAAACTGTTGCGAAAAGCAGATGTTTTTCGGTCGCACATTTTTACGTACCAAGCGCGGAAAAATTCTACATAGTATAAAAAGAAGTACGTATATAATCTACATAATAGTACGGCGTAAACCTTCCTTCTGTTCTTTCGTGGGGATGGTCTGCGCCGTTTCTTTATTCATTTGTCTGTGGTTACGGTCTGAAGGTTTTTGATTTTAATTCCTTTGTGATGCGCTTCATTATTTGGTCGCTTATGTACTTTTGCGCCTTCTCACCTTCAAATATCTCGCGACATCCGTCAATACCGATGCGCGTTACGCTCTGAATATCATATTCAAGTACGTGCATAACGTCTTTGAGTGCTTGCTCATACGCTTGATATTGCGCTTGTAAAATCATTTCCTTAAATTCTTCCATCATCTGCGCGTGTTCTTCCTTGAATACCTCTTTCGCGATTTCTTTCATCTCCGCGCGGTGTTCTGCGGCTCTGCCGCCGTGTCCGTCCTACGTACCGACAGACCTTGCAATTAAATTCTCCATTGTTTTATCTCCTTATGGGTGGGGGTAGGTTTAGAAATTCTGCGAGAGGGAGAGGGAGAAAATACCCTACCCCTGCTCACAAAGTCGCACGAAGTCAGTTTTCTGAAATATCGAAAACGGCTTTCAATGCTTCTGCCGCGCTGAAATAGTCGCAACAATGCGCGACTTGATACAAAAACAAATCTCTGTCGCCGCAGTACTCGTCATCAATGTACTTCAAAATGTCCTACGCACAAAACCACGTTTCTGAAAATGCACTTTCAAAATCTTCAAGAAGCTCACGTGCTTCGGCTTGCATATAAAACTCGTTCATCTGCTCACCCCCTTAAAAGTATTTATGCAACAATGCGTTTGGATCTTCGTAAACTCTATCGTTCTTAAATGTTCCAAACCATTTTTTCTCATTTTCATTATAATCACTTTCGCTTTGGATTGTGGCATCGCCACAATCCACGATAACGCCATCGGCGTTATCGTCATTCATTGTAGTATTTTTTATTATTTCTGTATTATTTGTATTATTTCTATATGGATTTTCCGACTTCTCTTTCTGATTTTCAGACACTTCAATCGGGATTTCAGAAAAACTTTTCGGTTTATCAGAAACCGCCTTTTCGTGAAACCAATACATATTACTGCCGTAATGGTCTTGAACAAGGAATCCTTTGTTTATAAGTTCCTCAACGGCACTATAATAACTGTCCTTTTTTATGCCCCATTTAGCACAATCAACTCGGCTCAACTCAAATCTATATCCGTCTTGATTCTTATTCAAATAAAGCCATAATTTAAGTCCTGAACCATTCAAGACTTGCATCGCCGCTTGTAAAGCTTCTATGTTGTTCATTGAATATAAATGCTCGGCATCGCGCCGTGTACGCGGTGCAAGTTTAATTATTTTCTAATTTGCTACGCTCATAAAACTCTCCTTTTTCGAGAGGGATTTCTTTCCCTTTTCCTACTTATATTATATCAAATTTTTCACTTTTTTTCAAATTATAAACGGTCTGAAAATCCGACTGCCACCGCATAGAAAAAACGCCCTCTTTTTTTGTAAGAGGACGTTTCTTTCGTTTGTGGTTATGCGGCAATCGTTTTTTCATCGTTTGTAGAACCACTTTCCGCTTGTTCATTTTCATTGGAGTCGTTCAAGTGCTCGATTGTAAAATTCTTTACATCGGGATACTTTTCCAAAAACCATTTTTTAATGTTTTGATAAACGATAGAATGACATTCACCAATCAATCGAAGTTCTTCGTATTCCTTCATGGTTTGCGAATCTTTTCCTTCATGGATTAGTATGTATTTTTCCATAAAGGAATAAGTCAATCCTTTAAATGATTCTTTGTTAGGGTTTGTTGCTATTCTTCTTTGTTCTACTTCAAAATTAGGATTTTGAGTTTTTATTTTTTGAAGCAATCTATATTCCGCGGAATCAATGTTTGCACAAGCTTTGTAAAACGCAGATGTAATATATATCTTTCCTCTTACTGCATCTACACGAATCGTTCCGCGATAAATCTTTTTCAAGACAGAACATGCATTTTTGTTTTTTCTCTTCTTCGCCATTGTCTTTATCCCCTTATAATTGTTGTGATGGTTGAGATTTTATTGTTTGGCATTGCTATGATACAAATTACAGTATATCCGATATACTTACCGCCGAGGCATGCGATAAGCTTGTAAAACCTATCGCAATTTCTCTCAACAGTTCCTTCGTCAAGAATGGTGCATGTAACCGTTTTATTATCATCGTCTGCTACACAGAGAAGATAACGGTTAGTGGAAAAAGTGTTTGCTTTAAACATTACCCTTCACCCCCTTCTTTTTTTCTCTTTCGGCTCTGTGATTTTCTGCGTTTTCTGCTGCTTCTCGCATAAGCTTAGATGCTGTTTCTCTTGCATCATCTACTCTATCCTTGATTTCAGGGAAAGTATCTATAAACCATTTCTGAAGTTCGAAATGGGATACTTTAGTAAGCTTTCCATTCTCTTCCTTCTTACCACGGAGAATCAAGAATTTATCCATTATTGAACCGGAGTTATCATCATGGCTCTTGATATACTTTGCCATGAATTCATTTGTGAAGTTGCTCTGAATCTTCTTGCGGTGCTTGTCCTTCTGAACTACAACATCAAAGGTAGGGTGATTTCTCTGGAGTTGCACAAGAGTTCTATACTCCTTGGTATTGAACACGCTTGACAATCTGTCAAACTCTCTTGTGATGATGATTCTTTCAGTCTTGCGGTCGATGATCGGTGCGTTCATAATAATTTTCCTTTCTGAACCTTATAAATTTTATTTTGTGGTTGCCGGTTCGCTCTCAACCTTTGTGACTATATTATAACATATTGCACGCTCAAACCTATCATTCTAATGGCAGTTTTTGAATTTCCAAAATCTTAAAAACCCTTGATTTTGCTCACTTTTTGACAAAAAAATCGCAGTAGTTACTTCCACTACTACGATTTTATGTAAAGTACATTATTCCGTTGAATACCTATTATTTACGCCTTGTTTCTCCTTCAAATTTATCTTTTTCCGTTCTGCGAACTTGTCAAGCAAGTTTAACGTAGAAACTTCCTTCGAAACATCACTAACAAGAAGGTTTATATAGTTTTGCGTTATCTGTAAACTGCTATGTCCAAGTATTTTCGAGAGGGATACCACATTACCGCCGTTTAGAATCCATTGTTTAGCAAATGTATGACGATACCTATGTATTCCGGTTGTTTCTACGTCACGCCGCTTGTTATATTCGTAAAGCATATGATAACAAGTGCTTTTTACAAGTTGTTGTCCAAATACATTACAAAACAGAAAATCTTCCGGTGTTTTATGTTGTCGGTATTTCAGAAATTCTTTCAATATATTTCTCATTGTCTGATTGAACGGAACAATAAGGTGCTTACGATTTTTCGTAACCGATACTTGAACAACGTTGTTATCGAAATCAATATCCTTCACTCTAATGTGCATCAAGCTACGTTGTCTGACGGCGGTGCTAAATAAAAAATTAGTCATCACCCAACATTGATACTCTATGAAGCTACATTTCTTGATATTTGGCTTTTTCAGCAACGCATACAGTTCTTCATCGGTGTAAGTTTCAACGCCACTTCTATCCACCTTAATCGCTTGCATACGGAATGATTCAAGATACCCTTCCCTCATAAGAAAGTGCATTGTTGTAATGAAATCGCGCAAATAAGAATTGATGCTTACATCGTTTTGCAACGTTTCACGCAAATAAATAACATACTTCTGATAAACATTTTCGTCTATCTCATGAACCAACATATCTTTGCCAAAATACTTATAGAATTGCACATAACTTTGTCTGTAATGATTGATAGTACCCTCGCGCAAATTACGCGCGCGGCAGTTATCTAAATACTTGTTACACCCCTCTTCCAATGTTAGATAATCGCTTCTCACAACTCGCAGTTTTTTCATACTTTTTCTCCTAAAAACAATTAGACACATCACAACGTAATTCACGTAAATGATGTGTCTAACTCTATTTTTAGTTAAAAGTTGTTTTTAAGATGATTTTTACTTGATTCAGACTTGATAAAAGTTAATTCAAACTTGTTAAAAAGTCAATGAAATCAAGGACTTTCAACCTAAATTACTTGCAAGCTTCTTCGATTGCTACCGCAACAGCAACGGTCATACCAACCATGGGGTTGTTACCTGCGCCGATGAGACCCATCATCTCTACGTGAGCGGGAACGGAGGAAGAGCCAAGTCGGAGGCCAAGCGGTCTTAGGAAGACAACACTTGAAACCAACT
>JAZSMV010000055.1:0-25228 GCA_045536065.1 Eubacteriales bacterium
GGATGCTGTAAATGCTGAGGTTGACTCCGCAAGACACAGACTTGCAAGAGAGGTTGAGGTTACCGACAGAGCTGCAGCTATGTCGATATCGCAAACATCAATTTCGAAGGATTCGTTGACGGTGTTGCTTTCGAGGGCGGCAAGGGTGAAAACCATGACCTCAAGCTTGGCTCCGGTTCCTTTATCCCCGGCTTCGAGGATCAGATAGTTGGTAAGGCTATCGGCGAGGAATTTGACGTTAACGTTACCTTCCCCGAGGAGTATCATGCTGAGGAGCTTGCAGGAAAGGCTGCAACCTTCAAGACCAAGCTCAACGCACTTAAGGCAGAGGAGCTCCCTGCTCTTGACGACGAGTTTGCAAAGGACGTTTCTGAATTTGATACTCTTGATGAATATAAGGCTGACATCAAGGCTAAAATGGTAAAGAGAAACGAAGAGAGAGCTGACGCTGAGGTTGAGAATGCTCTCGCTGAGGCTCTTATGGAGAAGCTCGTTGCAGAGATTCCCGAGGTTATGTTCGAGACCGAGACCGAGAACTTTGTTCGTGACTACGATACAAGACTCCGTCAGAACGGCCTTGACCTTAATACTTATATGAAGTATACCGGTCTTACTCTTGAGGCTCTCAGAGCGCAGATGCGTCCTCAGGCAGAGCGTCAGGTTAAGGTAAGACTTGCTCTTGAGAAGATCGCATCTCTTGAGGCTCTCACCGTTTCCGAGGAGGAGACCAATGAGGAGTACGAGAGAATCTCCGCAGCTTACGGTGTTCCCGCAGATCAGGTTAAGTCTATGATCGCAGCAGAGGACCTTAACGCAGATATCGTTGTTGGCAAGGCTCTTAAGCTCGTTAAGGAGAACGCAAAGATCGGCGCTCCCAAGGCTAAGAAGGCTGCAGCAACGAAGACCACCGCTAAGAAGGCTGAGGTTGAGGAAGCCCCCAAGGCTAAGAAGACCACTACCAAAAAGACTACTACCAAGAAGGCTGCAAAGGCTGACGAGGCAGCAGAATAATTAAACAAGGTATCAGCCGACGGTCCTATATGCTGACTGTCGGCTGTTGCTAAATGCAAGAAAACAACACAAAGAAAGGCGGATATATATTATGGCACTTGTACCCGTTGTCGTTGAGCAGACCTCCAGAGGAGAGCGCTCCTACGATATTTATTCCAGACTCTTAAACGACAGAATTATTTTTCTTGCCGACGAGGTTAATGACGTCACCGCTTCTCTGGTAGTTGCACAGCTGCTCTACCTGGAGGCACAGGATCCCGACAAAGACATATATCTCTACATCAACAGCCCCGGAGGCTCTATCTCCGCAGGTATGGCGATCTATGACACCATGAATTATATCAAGTGCGATGTTTCCACTATCTGCGTTGGTATGGCGGCATCTATGGGCGCATTCCTTCTCTCCAGCGGAGCTAAGGGCAAGAGATTTGCCCTGCCCAATGCTGAGGTTATGATCCACCAGCCTCTCGGCGGTATGCAGGGTCAGGCATCCGATATCAAGATCCACGCAGATCACATTATCAGAATCAGAGAAAAGCTTAATAAGCTCCTTGCGGAGCAGACCGGCAAGCCTCTCGAAACTATTGAAAGAGATACCGAGAGAGATAACTTTATGACAGCAGACGAGGCTGCAGCTTACGGCCTTGTTGACAAGGTAATCACTAAGAAGGAAATTTAAAGATGGCAGACACACCAAAGCGAGAGCTTCGCAGCTGTGCCTTTTGCGGAAGGACAGAGGGTGAGGTTGCTTTCCTTATTCCCGCAATGGACGGCAAGACCTATATCTGTGATAACTGTATAGATCTTTGCTCGGACTTTATAGATCAGCATATTGCGAGTCTTGAGGCGGATAAGGATGAGGAGAGCCTTACCTTTGAAACTCTGCCCCGTCCCAAAGAAATCAAGGCGATGCTGGACGAACACGTTATCGGTCAGGAGGAGGCAAAGCTCGCTCTTTCGGTAGCGGTTTATAATCACTACAAGAGAATTCTCACTCTCGACAAAGAGGAGAAAAAGTCTAAAAAAAGCAAAAAATCCAAGGCAGAGCCTAAAACCGATGATGATGGAGTTGAAATTCAGAAGTCCAACGTTCTTCTGCTGGGCCCCACCGGTGTAGGTAAAACCTACATTGCGCAGACCCTGGCAAAGAGCTTTAAGGTTCCCTTTGCGATCGCTGACGCAACCACTCTCACCGAGGCGGGATACGTTGGCGAGGACGTGGAGAATATCCTGCTCCGTCTTATTCAGGCGGCTGACTATGACGTTGAACGTGCCGAGCACGGTATTATCTATATCGACGAGATCGACAAGATAACCAGAAAGAGTGAGAACCGCTCTATCACCCGTGACGTATCCGGCGAGGGTGTTCAGCAGGCGCTGCTTAAGATACTTGAGGGTACTACCGCAAACGTTCCTCCCCAGGGCGGCAGAAAGCATCCTAACCAGGAATTCATTCAGATTAACACAAAGAATATTCTCTTTATCTGCGGCGGTGCATTCGAGGGCATCGAATCTATTATCGAGCAGCGTAAGGGTAATCAGCAGATCGGCTTTAATACCGAAAAGCGCACCAAGAAGGAAAAGGTTGAGCGTGGCGTTTACAAGGACGTTATTGCTCACGACGTGATCAAATACGGACTTATTCCCGAGCTGGTGGGCAGACTGCCTGTTATCGTTACCCTCGAGAATCTTGACGAGGATGCGCTGGTAAGAATTATCCGTGAGCCCAAGAACTCTCTTGCGAAGCAGTATAAGAAGCTGCTGTCGCTTGACGGCATTGAGCTTGAGTTCCAGGATGATGCATTCCGTGCTATCGCTCATCTTGCTATCGAGAGAGAAACTGGCGCAAGAGGTCTGCGCTCTATCATAGAGGGACTTATGATGAAGCCGATGTTCGAGCTCCCCTCCCTTGAGGGCGCAAAAAAGGTTATCATCACCAAGGGCTTCGTTAACGGCGATGAGGAGCTGACCGTAATTTACGACCAGCCTGCCCTTCCCGAAGAAGCTACCGAATAATATGACAAAAAGCGACGGTTTTTCCGTCGCTTTTATTTTTATTTTAAATATTTTATTTTTGTATATTGTGTATACTTTCTTAATGTTTTTTAATATTTTTTTGGTTATTTTTCTCGTTTTTCTATTGACAAGGGCTCTAATTTATGGTATATTAAAGATGCAAGGTACAGGAGAGAAAAAGAGGTTTGGCAGGTGTCAGACCGTGTATTCATAAATCTTTTGAAATCGGTTTCTCTCTACCAAAATCTAAAAAGGAGGACTACGCCAATGCACAATTCTGAAGATAATATCGGTTTTATTGCCTGCCGCTCTGCAGGATGCGAGATAGCGAGTATTTCGTGCATAGCGGTAGGCTCCGACAACTGAAGGCTGAGCTAACAGCCAGAAAAAACTGAATATACAGTTTGTTTTTGATACGGCTCTTAATTTTTGAGAGATTAAAATGGAATCTTACCTTTTATTTATGGAGAAGTACTTTTTACTTTTGTTGTAGGAGAGCTTGGTATCATACCGTTTTGGAAATAAATAATATTTGTTCCTATGAAAACTTTAAGAGGCACTGACGCCGAAAAATGAATAAAACTGCGGTTGCTTGCAGAAATGTGAGCAACCGTTTTTTTGTATGCTCTGCCCTATTTTTAAAATATGGTCTTTACAAATTTAAAAAAAGTGGTATAATGAAGGTGCCAAACACAATTTTTATATTTTTCTACGCGAAGGTGTGTGCGTTTTTTATGTAAAAAACGCATATGCTCAATTTGCACGTACTCTTGTGTAGAAAACGATTATGTTTGGCGACTGATCGGAGCATAGCGGTTTTTAGTGCGATGGCTTCGGTAGTCGCACTTTTTATTTTTTGAAAGGACAGACGAGATGGACGAGATGGAAAACGAAAAGAATGTGGATCAAAAACCATCGGATATTAACGAAAGCAACGTAGAGGAGAGCGACTCCAGCACTATGAGCGACAAAAACTATAAGGTAAATCCTGATTATATAAAACAAAAGGCTCCGCTGCCCAAGCTGCCTTTCATTATTGGCGGTGCGGTTGCCGGAATCGCAGCCATTGCCGCTACCGTGGCAATTGTTCTAGGCGGAGGAGGGCACGAGCATAGCTTCGGCGAATGGATTCTCGTTGACGAGCCAACCTGCCTTGCAACAGGTGTTGAAGAAAGAATCTGCGAATGTGGCGAAAAAGAATCAAGAACCATAGATGCACTTGGTCATACCGAGGTTGTTGACGGTGCTGTTCAAGCGACATGTGACAAAACAGGTTTGACCGAAGGAAAGCACTGTTCTGTATGTGGCGAAACAACTGTAAAACAAACAACAGTTGCAAAGCTACCGCACACCTACGACGATGGTAATGACAGTATTTGTAACCTTTGTGGCGCTACGAGAATTGTTGATTGCGAACACACCGACACCGAAATCCTGCAAGGAAAATCTGCTTCTTGCACAGAAACCGGTCTAACCGATGGTGAAAAGTGCAAAAGCTGTGGCGAAATTACAGTAGTACAGCAAACAATTCCAATTGTTGCGCATACATACGATAATAAATATGATGAAGATTGCAACTTTTGCGGTTATAAGAGAGATGCCGAATGCGCTCATACGGAAACAGAAACTATTGAAGGCTATGATGCTACTTGTACGGCAACAGGTCTTACTGATAGTGAAAAATGTAAAAAATGCGGTGAGACTGTAATCACAGGAACTATTATCCCTGTAAAGCCTCATAACGAAGAAACACTTCCCTCTCTTGAAGCAAGCTGTACAGAGACCGGTCTGACCGAAGGAAAGAAATGCTCCGTTTGCGGAACAGTAACAGTAGTACAGCAAACAATTCCAATTGTTGCGCATACATACGATAATAAATATGATGAAGATTGCAACTTTTGCGGTTATAAGAGAGATGCCGAATGCGCTCATACTGAAACAGAGACTATTGAAGGCTATGATGCTACTTGTACGGCAACAGGTCTTACCGATGGCAAAAAATGTGAAAAATGCGGTGAAACTTTAGAAGTGCAAGTGCTCATACCTATGAAGCCTCACGCAGAAGTGATAGATCCTGCCGCCGAAGCGAGCTGTACTCAAACCGGATTGACGCAAGGAAAGCACTGCTCTGTATGTAATAATATACTCGTAGCCCAGGATATCGTTCCAATAAAGCCCCACACTGAGGTCGTAGATCCTGCGGTTGAACCTACCTGTACGTCAACCGGTCTGACCGAAGGAAAGCATTGCTCTGTATGTAACAAGGTGCTTATCGCGCAGAATACCGTTCCTATGGCCGCACATACTGAAGCGATAGACACTGCGGTTGAACCTACCTGTACCCAGGCGGGTCTTACCGAAGGAAAGCATTGCTCTGTATGCAATAATATACTCGTAGCGCAGGATATCATTCCAATAAAACCCCATACCGAGGTCGTAGATCCTGCGGTTGAACCTACCTGTACCCAGGCGGGTCTAACGCAGGGTAAGCACTGCTCTGTATGCAATGAGGTTCTCGTTGAACAAACCGTAGTTGGTGCACTCGGTCACAAGTATTCATCCTCGGTAACGGCACCCACCGCCACAAAAGATGGATTTGCAACCCATACTTGTTCTCGTTGTGGTGACCATTATTCAGAAACCATAACAGCTATTGATTTTACTGTTACATCAAGTAATAGATCTCAAATAGGTTACACGGGAGAAAATAATGAAAATCTTGTAATTCCTGCTGTATTCCAAAATGACGGTATATGGTATCGAATTGTGGAAATTAGTGGCTCTGCATTCCATAGTTGCACCTTGCTGACAAGTGTAGCAATTCCCGACAGCGTTACAAGTATTGGCAGTTATGCGTTCAAAGGTTGCACAGGCCTTACGAGCGTAAAATTTGGAGACAATAGTCAGTTAACGAGTATTGGTTATGATGCGTTCTATAGTTGCACAAGCCTTACGAGCATAACCATTCCCGATAGCATGACAAGTATTGGCAGTTATGCGTTCGAAGGTTGCAAAGGTCTTACAAGTATAACCATTCCTGACAGCGTTACAGTTATTGGCAGTTATGCTTTCTATTGTTGCACAAACCTTACGAGCGTAAGCTTTGGCGACAACAGTCAGTTAACGCGTATTTGTTTTCAAGCGTTCTATAAATGCACAAGCCTTACGAGTATAACCATTCCTGACAGCGTTACAAGTATTGATGAACGGGCGTTCGAAGGTTGCACAAGCCATAAAGCGGTATATATAACCGATATAGCAGCTTGGTATAATATTTCATTTGGGCATTATTTGTCTAATCCATTGTTTTATTCAGGAAATCTATACCTTAACGGTGAACTTGTAACCGAGCTTGTTATACCCGACAGTGTAACGAGTATCGGTTCCTATGCGTTCTCTGGTTGCGACTCACTGACAAGTGTAACAATAGGCAATGGTGTAACGAGTATTGGTTATGATGCGTTCTCTGGTTGCTCAAGCCTTGAAAGTATTGCGGTAGAAGAGGAAAACCTGAATTATTATTCCTGCGATGGAATTTTATATGATAAGCCCGTCACCAAAATCATCTATATTCCGTTTAATATTTCCGGCGATATAACTATTCCAGATGGTATAACAAGTATCGACAGTTATGCGTTCGATGGTCGCACAAGCCTTACGAGCATAACCATTCCTGACAGCGTTACGAGTATTGGTAATGTTGCGTTCGGGGATTGCACAAGCCTTACGAGCATAATCATCCCCGATAGTGTTACGAGTATTGGTGGTAGTGCGTTCGAAGGTTGCACAAGCCTTGAGAGTATAACCATTCCCTTCGTAGGAGCAACTAAGGATGACGCAAGTAACACTCACTTTGGCTATATATTCGGCGCGAACAGTTATTCATATAATGAGACCGACGTTCCCACGTCACTTAAAAGTGTAACCATAACCGCAGCTACAAGCATCTATGAATATGCGTTCTCTGGTTGCTCAAGCCTTACAAGCATAACCATTCCCGATAGCGTTACGAGTATTGGTGTGTGGGCGTTCGAAGGTTGCACAAGCCTTACGAGTGTTACTTTCGAAAATACTGATGGCTGGATATGTGTTCCGAATCTTTCACAACCAAACTACTTTACCACAATTAAAATTTACTCATCCAAGCTTTCAGATCCCGCAACCGCCGCTACGTATTTGAAATCAACCTATTATAGTTATTACTGGAAACGCAGTTAACTTAACAGCATAAGATCCCCAAAAGAGCGCTTCGGCGCTCTTTTTTATATAAAAAAATACGAGACCGAGGGGAGTCGATCTCGTATTTTTTTGCTGGCAATGCTCGCCCCTACGGACACCTCATCCGTCATACTCAAGCAAGCTTTCGTATGACATCTTCCTCAAAGGAAAGGCTATTTATTTGCGCTCTTGCGGTAGGCAAGAGGGCTGGTGTTCATATATGCCTTGAAGATCTTGTGGAAGTAGTTGGGACCCGAGAAGCCAACCTGATCGGCGATCTCGTTGACAGGAGTGTCGGTCATGGTGAGCAGACGGAGCGAATGATTTACCTTAATGCCGTTGATGTAGTCGATAGGCGTTTTGCCTATGGAGTCCTTGAACATCTTGGTAAAATAGTCGGGCGAGAGCGCAACCATATCCGAAAGAGTTTCGATATAGGTCTTCTCCCCATAATGCTCGGTAAGATACTCAATAACCGGACGCAGACGGAGAACGTTGTGATAGATCATACGGTCCATCTCGCCCCTTGCGCTTGCATAGTAGCGAAGCACGGAGGACACAAGAAGATAAATGTTCGCTCTCACGGGAAGGCGATAGCATACGTCCTTGGAAATATACTCCTCATAGGCCTCGGTCATATAGTAGCTTAAATTTTCGTATATAGGATGTCCTTTTTTGAAGGTGACGATGCGTGTGCAGGACTGAACGAAGAACATATAAAATATCTCGCTGTCAAAGTTATCCATCTCTCCCACCACAAGACTACGCTCGAAGGCAAGGCCTCTGATAGAGGCGGGCGAGCCTATGGACTCCACCCTGAATACCAAGGTGGGAGGAACGTATATAAAATCGCCTGCCGAGGCTTCCACAACCTCGGTGCCTACCGAAACAGCCACGTCGCCCGAGGTGATCTGTATAATACAGTGAGCGTCGTCATAGTAACCGGAGTCGATTATTCCCTCTCCGCCGGCGGAATATAGCTTTATGAACATTTTATCGTCTGCCATGGGATCTCTCCCTTTCTGTGTAGATTGGATTAAATGGATTAATAGAAGGTAGCAACCTCCTGAGCGGGCTTCTCTGCCCTCTCGATCTTATTGACCGTAAGAACGGGACCTCGTCCGCCGTAAACCTTCGAGAACTCCTCGTTCAGCTTGCCCTCAACGATGACCCAATCACGAGTCTGAAGCTTAAGAGCGCCCATACCCTTGGCAACTATGCCACGGTATGCGATATCGTCGGCGCAGCAGGTCATAATGTGTCTGCCGATAGCGAAGCTGGTGCCGGGCAGCTCTCTGTCAAGAGCAACGATTCCCTTAAAGCGAATTGTCTTGCCCATATACTTCTGCATATCCTCGCTCATATCACGGTAGAAGTAAGCGAAGTCGTCATCGGAAATATCAATGACAGGAGCATTAATATCATAAGGAAGTGGATCCTCGATCTGATCAAATTCGATATCGCCGCTTGTATCCTCGTAGCATATATTTGCCTTACGGCTGATGCCACGAACAAGCTTGTGAAGAGGCATCTTATCGGTAGCGGGTGTAGTTCTGTTGAATACCACCATCTCACAGCTGGTAAGCTTGTCTACCATAAGCTGACGCATATTTGCGTTATACACAAGAGCGGTGGTGGAGTCGCAAACAAAGATCTCCTGATAAACCATCCAGCTCTGAGGAAGCGAATTATAGAAGCGGTCAAGCATCCACATTCCATTGTACTCGACCACAACGATATCAGCGCCTGCACGCTTCTGCATAGCGTTAAGGCGGTCTACGGTGATAGACTGCTCGTCATCAAAGGATGCGAAACTGACGTTTTCGCCAAGCTCCTCGGGGTAGTACTCTACCTCGCCCTCCTCACAGGTGATTATAAGATACTTTCTCTTTCCGTCGTTGAAGTTAGGGTCCTTCATTGTTTCGACGATAAAGCTGGTCTTACCGCCTTCAAGAAAGCCCGTAAAAAGATATACCGGTATTTCCATTTTTTAAATTCCAAACAGTTCCTTAATTTTTTCCTTATCGATGCCTGCACCTATTACGCAAAGGCGGCCGATTATGCCCGCACTTCCCTCTCTCACGTCTGCCTCGCCGGGAATGTAGTCGAAGTGGATCCACTTGCCGCACTTACATTCAACGATGCCCTTGGCACGAAGGATCATACCGTAATCATCGGACTCGGAGAATTCATCGAGAATAGACTTGATCTCATCCATTGTAAACTTCTTTGTGGTTTCCTCGCCGAAGGATGTGAATACCTCGTCGGCGTGGTGGTGATGATGATCGTGATCGTGACAACCGCAGGAGCAATGCTCGTCGTGGTCGTGATGATGCTCGTGGTGATCGTGATCGTGGTGGTGACCATGACAACCGCACTCCTCATCGTGATCGTGGTGATGATGGTGACATTCGCACTCCTCATCATGATCGTGGTGGTGATGGTGGCATTCGCACTCCTCATCGTGATCGTGGTGATGATGGTGACATTCGTACTCCTCGTCATGATCGTGGTGATGATGGTGATGATGGTTCTTATGCTCCTCCTCAAGCGCCTTTACAGCATCCTCAAGGGTGTCCTTTCTCTCCATTGCGGCAAGAATCTCCTTACCGTCGAGAGCATCCCAGGGAGTGGTAACAATAATCGCATCAGCGTTGTGCTGGCGAAGAAGCTGTACGCACTCGGCGATCTTCTCATCCCTTGCAGTCTGGGTGTGGGAGAGGACGATACAGGATGCGTTTGCGATCTGATCGTTATAGAACTCGCCAAAGTTCTTCATATACATCTTACACTTATTTACGTCGGCAACGGTGGTAAAGCAGTTAAGCGCAGCACCGTGATCCTCTGCAGTCTTTGCCGCACGGATAACGTCGGAAAGCTTGCCAACGCCCGAGGGCTCGATAATAATTCTATCGGGGTTATACTCCTCGATAACCTTTACAAGCGCCTTGGAAAAATCGCCAACCAGCGAGCAACAGATACAGCCAGAGTTCATCTCGGTAATCTCAATGCCTGCATCCGCAAGGAAGCCGCCGTCAATACCGATCTCGCCAAACTCGTTCTCGATAAGAACGAGGCTTTCGCCTGCATAGGCCTCTTTAATAAGCTTCTTTATGAGCGTGGTGTTACCTGCTCGGAGGAAGCCTGAAAATATAGCAATTTTTGTCATTTTATTTCTCTCCTTAAGACAATACTTTTACAAATACTATTTTACTACAAATATATAAAAAAGTCAAGAAAACTTTTTTCTCTTTATCAATTAATAATTAACTAAACAAATGCCCTGTTACTCCCGCAAGCTGACCGAAGCCGTGAAAAAAAGCGAGCCTACCCGAAGGTAGGCTCGCAGGGAACAAATTACTCGTTTTCGCTTAAAATTTTCTTTTTTAATTGTTTCTGCTTTTTGTGAATAATCAGTTGATTATCGGTGGTGTTATAATAGTTACATTTATGGCACTTAAATAGTTGCTTCACCTTGCCAACCTCCAATTCAATAGGAACTCCATAAGGATACAGCTTTTTGTAATAAAGCTTTTTCTGTTGTTCTGAAAGCTTACTGACTTCTTTCGCTTTTTCTAGTCTTTGACCACAAATTGGACAGTAAAACTTTTTGAACAGTGTTCTTAAATCAAATTCATAGGATTTTATCATTTAATCTAACAGTCCCCCGTTAAAAAAGATTCTTTAGTATTTTTTGATTGATTGGCAGCAAATTTTGGCTTCTTAACAGGATTATTACTTGCGAAACTATAAAGATTTAGTCCGTTAATAGTCTTGGAATCTAATGATTTAGTTGAAGCGGGAGAAATAAACCTTCTCCAAAGCGGGTTATAGTATCTGGAATTGAGGTAATACAACCCTGTATCAATATCGTAGTAATATCCACGGTATCTTATCGGATTTACGTGCGCAACAGTATAATTTGTAGTACTGCTCTTAATGGTACAATTACCCCAGGCATCGTACTTATATTTTACCACAGTATTACTGGGGCTGTCAAGTATTCCTATAACATCTATGCAAGGGCAAATTATATCTTACATAATATAATACCGATTTTTTGTCGAAAATTCTTCAGATTTTTTAAAATTTAATTGTAAATTTTTTGTTGCCGGCTTTTTGGCATTAAAAGAAAACAAAAAATATTTTTCTTTTCGTTAAAAGTCTTGACAGTAATAAATATATATGTTAAAATACTATATCACAAGATAGAGGCGCACTTAACGAAGAGTATCGCACCGAGAAAGCCGCCGAGGCTGTGCGAGAAAGGCGTTGGTGCCGAAGCGGATGCTGTGGCAGGTATCAGGCTGGCTAGGCGGAGAATATCCGTCCTGCTGTCGCTTATATTGGCGGATAACCGTCGGTTATGCGAAGAGCTATCATTCTTACGGCGCACCTGCGCCCTTTGAGGATAGCTGTTCTGCGGCTATCTTTTTTATTTTGATTATTATAATTTTCTATATTTTGCGGAGGATATGCAAATTGAAAAATCCTATTTTTACAGGTGCGGCTACTGCTATTGTTACACCTCTTACCAAGGACGGAATAGACTACGAGCAGTTCGCAAGACTTATTGAATGGCAGATAGCCCAGGGTATTTCGGCTATCGTGGCGGTAGGTACCACCGGTGAGGGCTCTACCCTGACGGATGCCGAGCATAAGGAGGCTATAAAGTTCTGCGTTGATCAGGTTGCGGGCAGAGTTCCCGTTATCGCAGGAACAGGCTCTAACGATACAGCATACGCTATTGAGCTGACCAAGTTCTCCTGCAAGGTTGGTGCGGATGCTATGCTTTTGGTTACTCCCTACTATAATAAGGCTACACAGAAGGGTCTTATCGAATCCTTTAAGGCTATTGCAGACGAGTCTACAAAGCCCTGTATTCTCTATAACGTGCCCTCAAGAACAGGCTGTAACCTGCTTCCCGAGAGCGTAGCGGCTCTTGCCGATCATCCCAATATCGTGGGTATCAAGGAGGCATCGGGTAATATTTCTCAGGTTGCCGAGCTTTGCGCACTTGTAGGCGACAAGATCGCCGTTTATTCGGGCAATGACGATCAGATAGTTCCCATTCTATCGCTTGGCGGTGTGGGTGTTATCTCGGTGCTGTCCAACATTATGCCCAAGGAAACACAGAAGATGTGCGACGACTATATGGCTGGAAGAGTAAACGAGGCAAGAGATGCTCAGCTTAAGCTTCTGCCCCTTATTAACGCTCTGTTCTGTGAGGTTAACCCCATTCCCGTTAAGGCTGCTGTCTCGGCTATGGGATATTGCGAGAACTACTTAAGACTTCCCCTTACTCCTATGGAGCCCGAGCACGAAGAAATGCTGCTGGCTCTTATGAAGAAAGAAAATCTTATCTAAAGGATCTATTATGAACATTTTACTTAACGGCATTTCCGGATATATGGGCAGAGAGGTAAAGAAGCTGTGCGATGCAGGTTATCGCTCGGCAGCTCTTGCCTTCGGCGTGGATCCCTGTGGCTTTGAGGGAGATGCGGTGGTTTACAGAAGCCTTGATGACGTTATCTCCATTGACGGAGTTGACTGTATAATCGATTTTTCTCATCACAGCGTAACCCCTGCTCTGCTCGATTTTGCTATGGAGAACAGACTTCCCCTTGTGCTTTGCACCACAGGACACACAGAGGATGAGATCGAGCTGATACATAAGGCGGCAAAGAGTATTCCCCTGTTCTATTCGGGAAATATGTCGCTTGGAGTGGCTCTGCTTATAGAGCTGGCGAAGAAGACTGCGGCGGCCTTCCCCGAGGCAGAGATCGAGATAATCGAAAAGCATCACGACCGCAAGGTCGATGCGCCCAGCGGAACAGCGCTGATGCTGGCAAATGCTATATGCGAGGTTCGTCCCGAGCTTCATACTAACTGCGGAAGAAGCGGTCAGGGTAAGCGCTCTGCCGACGAGATCGGCATACACTCTATAAGAATGGGTAATATTGTCGGCGAGCACGAGGTTATTATCGGCACTCAGAGTCAGACCATAAGCTTAAAGCACGAGGCTCACAACCGAGCGCTCTTTGCCGAGGGAGCTATCGCAGCGGCGGCCTTCCTTGTGGAGCAGTGCCCCGGAATGTATGATATGAAAAGTATGCTCTCTCCCGATAGAGTTACTGCTAGAAAATAAGCAAGGGTAATATTATGAAAATTGGAATTTACGGTTACGGAAATTTAGGCAGAGGCGTTGAGTGTGCGGCAATTCAGCACAAGGACGTTCAGCTTGTGGGCGTGTTCACAAGGCGCTCACCCGAGAGTGTTAAAACGCTGTGCGGAACACCCGTCTACTCTGCCGACAGAATAACCGAATTTAAGGATAAAATCGACGTACTTATAATCTGTGGCGGAAGCGCTACCGACCTGCCCGAAATGACACCCGCTCTGGCTCGTGATTTTAACGTGGTGGACTCCTTTGACACACACGCCAAGATCCCCGAGCATTTTGAAAAAGTGGATAATTCGGCTCGTGAAAGCGGTCATATTGCACTTATCAGCGCAGGCTGGGATCCGGGTCTTTTCTCAATAATGAGAGCTTATTCCGAGGCAGTCCTGCCGAATGGCAAAGATTATACATTCTGGGGCAGAGGTGTCAGCCAGGGTCACTCCGACGCTGTAAGACGCATTGAGGGCGTGCTTGACGCAAGGCAGTACACCGTTCCCGTGGAGGAGGCTATCGGCGCTGTAAGAGGCGGCGAATGTCCAGAGCTTTCCACCAGAGAAAAGCATAAAAGAGAGTGCTACGTTGTTGCAGAGGCTGGTGCCGATCTCGACAGAATTGAGCGAGAGATCAAGGAGATGCCCAACTATTTTGCCGACTATGATACCAGCGTGACATTTATTTCCCAGGAGGAATTAAATAAAAATCACAAGGGTCTGCCCCACGGCGGATCTGTTATCAGAAACGGCGCAAGCGGCAAGGATAACGAAAACACCCATACTGTCGAATTCAGCTTAAGGCTTGACTCAAATCCCGAGTTTACCGCCAGCGTGCTTGTGGCATATGCAAGAGCTATCCTGAAAATGCACGAAAGAGGCGACGTGGGCTGTAAGACAGTGCTTGATATTGCGCCCGCAGATCTTTCTCAGATGAGCGGTAAGGAGCTTCGGGCACACCTGCTATAAAACAAATGCAGAATGCAGAATGCAGAATGCAGAATTCAAAATGCAGTATTCAGAATGCAGTATTCAAAATGCAGTATTCAGAATGCAGAATTAATTAGGTATTTATAATGACGATTACAAAAAATCAGGAAATGATATGCGAGAATGTAAAGAGAAATGAGGACGGAGAGCTTTGCTTTGCCAATATTCCTCTCTCAAGACTTAAAAGACAGTACGGAACTCCCCTTTACCTCTACGATGAGGCAAGGATCCGTCACAACTGCCGTGTATACCTTGATGCGGTGCGTGAGGGCTTTGGCGAGACGGCAAGAGTTATGTACGCATCAAAGGCCGCATCCTTCAAGCAGCTCTATCGCATTATGAAGGAAGAGGGACTTGGCGTTGACGTGGTATCTACAGGTGAGATCTACACCTCCTCCCTTGCGGACTTCCCTCTTGAAAACGCATATTTTCACTCAAATAACAAGACCGAAGAGGATATAGAATTTGCAATATTACACGGTGTGGGCTACTTTGTAGTAGATAACGTGGAGGAGCTTTTCGCAATTGATGAGATTGCGGCAAGGCATAACATAAAGCAGAAAATAATGCTTCGCATTACCCCCGGAATCGACCCACATACCTACGCAGCTGTGGCTACCGGAAAGGTGGACTCCAAGTTCGGCTCGGCTATCGAGACAGG
This sequence comes from Eubacteriales bacterium, assembly GCA_045536065.1. Taxonomy (GTDB): domain Bacteria; phylum Bacillota; class Clostridia; order Oscillospirales; family CAG-272; genus UBA1740. Next base: position 15,068 of record JAZSMV010000055.1, read on the forward strand.
ACAGGCTAAGGAAATTACCTCGCTTGCCCTGACATTTGAGAATATTACTCTTTGCGGCTTCCACTGTCACGTTGGCTCCCAGATCTTTGACGGCGACGTCTATCTCGCCACCTCCAGAGTTATGCTGAATTTTATCAGCGATATGGAGCGTGAGCTTGGATTTATCTGCCGTGATCTTGATATTGGCGGCGGACTTGGTGTAAGATATATCGAAAGCCAGCCTGTCCTTGATATTAAAGCTACAATTCTTAAGGTGGCTGAGGAGATGAAAAAGGAAGCGGAGCGCCTTGGTATTACTCTTCCCCGTATTTCTCTTGAGCCCGGCAGAAGCATCGTTGCAGATGCGGGACTGACACTCTATACCGTCGGTACCGTAAAGCGTATTCCCGGCTACAAATCCTACGTTTCGGTTGACGGTGGAATGACCGACAACCCCAGATTTGCCCTCTACGGCTCTCCCTACACTATTCTGCCTGTATTTGATGACGAGGGCACCCCGAGAGAGAGCTGCTCTATCGTTGGCAGATGCTGTGAGAGTGGCGATATTCTCCAGGAGAACGTCCCTATGCCCACCGATATTCAGCGTGGCGATCTGCTGGCTTGCCTGACAACAGGTGCGTATCACTACTCTATGGCTTCAAACTATAACAGGATCCCAAGACCCCCTGTGGTTATGCTGAAGGATGGCGAGAGCTATCTTGCAGTTAAGCGTGAAAGCCTTGAAAACATTACAGAACTTGATATTTAAAGAAGTAAAACAGACCGATTTTCATCGGTCTGTTTTTTTATTATTTATTTGCTTCGTTAAGCTCGGTTCTGTAGATATAAAAATCTCTTACGGCATCGGGGCAAACCGTACAAGGCGATTTGCTGTTGCCTCCGCACATTTCGCAGACAACCATTGCATCGAGATTCTCCGAGTATACCATTCCCTCTCCCTCGCATTTGTGACAGATCACGTATCCTGTAGAATCGCAGGTATCACAGGGAGGAAACAAAGGCGCAATCAGATTGACCAGCATCAATATCAGCGCCGAAAACATTGAAAATATTTTTGCCATATTTATCTCCTTATCAATAATTTACAAGTCGGCAGAACTCGTCGATCTGCGCCTTCATAGCCTCAAGGCCGGATCTCCAGAAGTTCACGTCGGTAAGATCTATGCCGCAAACCAGCGCCGCATCCTCAACGGTGCTGGTGCCTGTGGCACGGAGCATTTTCTTATAGGTATCAACAAATGCAGATCCCTCATCCATATACTTTGCGTAAAGGCCACGGGCAAAGAGTGCGCCGAAGGCGTAAGGATAGTTGTAGAAGGAGAGTCCGCCGCTGTAATAATGACCCTTGCAGAGCCACATATACTTGTGCAGACAGCCCTCGTCAAGACCGTCGCCGTATGCCTTTTTCTGTGCGTCGAGCATCAGATCGCAGCATCTGTCAGCCGAGAGGAACTCGGTGGGACGGTTCTCAAAAACGCTTGCCTCAAAGAGATAGCGGGAGTAGATGTCAACGATAACCTGGGTCGCATCCATAAGCTGACTCTCAATAAGAGCAAGCTTGGTATCACGGTCGGTACATTCTGCGATAGCAGTATTCATAACAAGGGTCTCGTTAAAGGTGGATGCAGTTTCGGCTACGGGCATAGAATACTCACGGTTGAGGGGTGAGTTCTTATAAACCTGTCTGTCGTGGAAGGAGTGACCAAGCTCGTGAGCCAGGGTAACTATATCCGAGAAGGAGCCGTCAAAGTTGGTAAGCACTCTGCTCTGTCCTGCCGAGTGAACGGCGCAGTCGAATGCACCGCCAACCTTCCCCTCTCTCGGGAAGAAGTCAATCCAGGAGTTGTCGAAGGCCTCCTTTACCATATCGTGAAGCTCGGTGTCGAACTTTGCGAAGATGTTAAGAAGATAATCTCTTGCCTCCTCGGTGGTGTACTTCTTATCGCTCTTGCCCATAGGAGCAAAGAGATCGTACCAAGGAAGTCCGCCCTCGTGACCAAGAGCCTTTGCCTTAGCCTTAAGATATCTGCGGAAGTCAGGCATATACTCGTTCATTGCGGTAAGGAGCGCATCAAGGGTCTCCTGCTTCATTGAGGAGTTATCAAGCGCCTTTGCAAGAGGAGATGTGTATCCACGGCGAGCCGCCTCACCGATAACCTGAAGCTTGATGGAGTTGAGCGCAAAGGCTACTGCGGTATCAACCTTGGGATATGCCGCAAGCTCTGCCTCGTATGCCTCACGTCTTACCTTGGGATCGGGATCATAAGCAAGGTTTCTGACCGACGAGAGAGTGATCTGCTCACCGTTATAGTCAACCTTAAGCGAGCTGGTAAGGTTGGACTGAAGATCAGACCAGGCAGATGCGCCAGAAATATCCATCTCGGCAAAGAGCGACTCCTCTGCATCCGAGAGAAGGTGCTTCGAGTTCTTTACGATAGTTAAAATACGGTAGGAATGCTCGGAGAGGAGAGGATTTCCCTCGATTATACTCTCGATATTCTCAATAGATGCAATAGCCTTGTTGATAGCTGCGGAGGGTGCGGCTGTAGCGGAAAGCTTACCCATAAGAACACCCATAGTGCTGGCAGCCTCGGTGTCGGCGGTGTTAGCGCTGTAACGGAGATTTGCATAAATAATAAGCTTCTCTGCAAGAGAATTGATCCTTGTTTCAAGATCAATATAGCTTGTCAGAAGCTCCTCGGCGGAAAGCTCCGAGAGTCTGCCGGAAAAGGCTACGATCTCTGCGATAGCGCCGTCAAATTCGGTCATATCAGCCTTGAACTCGGGGGTGTCAAAGCCGTTATAAAGTATGGAAAGATCCCATTGCTTGTTCATAGTTTTTATTCCTTTTGCTATTATTTTGAGAGGCGGTCTTTGGCAAGACCGCCTTATTTATTACTTTTCGATTTTGCTCTTGTTTCTCTCTTCAAGATCGGATACGATCTGTGCGTACATTTTTTCATCGATCTTGAACTTCTTGTAGTAGATAACGAAGCTGGCAATAATGAAGAGGAGAGGAATGATCATCATAAATACCTTGAAGATCCAACCCGCCTCGCCGGGAAGCGCATTGATGAAATCAAGCTTGATTGCCTCGCTCGCCTCGCCGTCAACGATTCCGTTGGCAACAAGATGCGCCTCAAACTCCTCAAGCATAGTGGTAATACCCGAGAGGAAGAGGGTGATAGCAATTATTCCCTTGCTGGCAGCGCCGCCGAACTGATTGATGAAAGGCTGGATAGCAAAGGATGCCGCCTCACTTCTCTTACCAAGCTTCCACTCGCCGTACTCAACTGCATCCGCAAGGAAGAGGAGCATAAGGAGCTGAATGAACGCCTGTGCAAAGAAGAGACCGAGACCTGCTACCATAATAAGTCCGAACATCTCAAAGGAGAAGAAGAACAGAAGATAGGATACAGTGATAAGCACCATAGCGCCGATATAAAGCTGCTTTCTTGTAAACTTCTTTCTGAACAAAGAGAAGGTAGAAAGCGCAAGAAGCTGTGCTACCGCAAGAACTATGGCAAAGCTGCCGTATACGCTGCCATCCTTATAAATGTACTCGAAATACTGGATGCCAAGACCGGTGGTCGTGCAATAGCCTATCATAAAGAGAACCATAGCTATCGCAGTAACCATAAGCTGATCGTTTGCAAGAAGTGCAGTAAATATCTCCTTAAGGCTGGAGCGTTCTTCCTTCTCGGACTGTGTTCTGTCCTCCTTTACACCTATAAGGGTGATGGACTGGAATGCCCACATTATTACAGCTACTACGATTGCGGCAATAAAGTAGGGTGTTCTTCTGTCAAGTCCGAGACCTGCAAAGAAATTGGGAATCTCGGGATATGCCACTACCATAGCAAACATACCTACGCTTGCGCAAATTCTAGCCAACGAGCCAATGCTCTCACGCTGAGTCTGATCCTTGGTAAGAGCAGGCATAAGCGACCAGTATGCAATGTCGTTAAGCGAGAAGAGAATGCTGAAGAGGAAATAGGACACGCAAAGAAGAATGATATGAGTGATCTCGGGCATCTCTATATTATGGAACATCGAAATAGTAAGAAGGCCCATACCTATCATACCAATAAGTATCCAGGGCTTATACTTACCCCATTTTGTCTTGGTATTATCTACGATTGCGCCAACGAGGGGGTCGATGACAGCATCGAAAATGCCAAATACAGTAAGTATACCACCGATCAGGAGCGCATTTTCTTTACTGAAAATTACTACGTCGGTAAGATACTCTAAAAGGAACATGCTTACAAGAGAATAAAGTGCATCTCTGCCTATGGTACCAAGGGCGAAGCATATTTTATTACGTTTCATTTGTTTAGTCATTGTCTTTCTCCTCTTTTATTTCTTTTATTAAATAAAGATTTGAGCCATAGTCGCCAAGAATACGGAGGTTCGGATCATATCCGCTTCCCTCGTACTGCATGGCAAGATTGATTCCCTCCGCAAGCATAGCGCCCGATGCGGTATAGACCTCACGTCCGTCCTGCATTGCAAAATGCCTGTCCACCGTGCGAAGAATAAATCCGTCCGGCTTTAAGTGAACGGGAGTGATATGCTTGATAAGACCACCGAAGCGTCTTATACGAAGGAACTGGGTACGGGACTCCACCGAATACAGCTTATCGGGATCAAGGCCGGGAACGTCAAGACGGTCTCTGCCGGGACAGGAGTCCTTGCATTTCTGATAGATTGCGGCGAAGGTTTTCTCACCGTCGCTGATCTGCCAAGAAATTTCATCGGGATTTTTAAGTTTTACCTTTCTCAGCTGTCCGTACTGGAAGGTGCGCCTGTGGGCTTTGTAGTACTCTATCTGATACTTCACGTGCTTTCTCTCAACGGGAGTAAGCTCGGAAAAATCAAGCTCGTATCCAAGAACACCGAATGCCGCTACGTTGAATCTGGTCTCAATGGGAGTATCACGCAGGGTCTGTGCGTGAGGTGCCATAGACACGTGAGCAGATACGGTTGACTGAGGATAGAAATTGTAGATTCCACCCTGAATGTCAAGTCTTTCAATCGGGTCGGTGTTATCCGACGTCCATATCTGCGGCGAGTAGCAAAGCATACCCAGATCAAAGCGGTTGCCACCCGAGGAGCAGCTCTCAAAGAGAATGTTCTTATGCCTTACCATAAAGATCTCATGGAGCACCTCGTAAAGGCCGAGAATATAGCGGTGGAAGAACTCTCCCTGCTGCTTTAAGGTAGAGGAGTACATATCGCTGATGTGACGGTTATAGTCCCACTTGACGTATTCGATATTGGCGCTACGAAGCACCTTATCCACGCTGTCGATTATGTAATCACGCACTTCCCATCTGGTAAGGTCAAGCACAAGCTGATTTCGACCGAGGGTCAGCCCTCTGCCCTCAATACTTATCGCCCAATCGGGATGAGCTCTGTATAAGTCACTGTCGGGATTTACACATTCGGGCTCAAACCAAAGACCGAACTTCATACCCATTTTGTTTACTTTACTTGCAATATATTTAATGCCGCCGGGCAGCTTCTTACGATTCTCCACCCAGTCGCCAAGTCCCGCAAGATCGCTGTTGCGCTTACCGAACCAGCCGTCATCAAGGACGAACATCTCAACTCCTAGCTTTTTTGCCGACCTTGCAAGCGCTAGGATCTTGCTTCGGTTAAAATTGAAAAAAGTCGCTTCCCAGTTATTTAGAACAATGGGACGGTCCGCCCCCTTATGCTCTCCACGGACAATATGCTCGTTAACAAAGCCGTGCATATTCTCCATCATTCCGTTAAGGCCGGTATTCGAATAGGTCATAACAGCCTGGGGAGTAACAAAGCTCTCGCCCTTCGAAAGCTTCCAGAGGAAGCAATGTGGATTGATACCCGTCATAACACGTGCAGTGTCAAAGGTGGAGCGCTCAGCGGCGGAATAGTGATTTCCGCTGTATATAAGGTTAAAGCCGTAGACCTTGCCTCTCGACTCGTCTGCTCCCTGCTCCACAAGAGCAAAGGCAGGGTTGTGCTTGTTGGAGGATGCGCCTACGGTGGACTCGTTTACAAGAATACCGCACTCAAGGAAGCGGCGATGCTCGTGTGCCTCCTTACCCCAGTCGCCGTCAAGAGTAAGCATATCAAAGTTGGTCTCGGGAAGATCCAGCATAAGACTCATAAGCTTACGGATGTAGACGGAGTTTTCGTTTTCGTTTATCAGCTCTACGTTTCGGCAGATAACGTCACATTCCTCAAACACAACGTAGTTGAGCTTAAGGAAAAGATCCTCAAACTTTCTGTCCTTCAGAGTGATCTCAAGAGTTTTTGCCTCGCCGTAGGCGGTGGGCAGACTCTCGGTGGTATATGCGCCGTCAATAATACGGTGACTGTCGTATACGAAATCACAAACAAAGGTTCCGTCGGGCATAAGAAGCTCGATGGGAGAGTGACGGTAGTCACCTCTGCCAATACCAGAGTATTCAAGCAGGTTTCTCTCAAGGAAGAATTTCGATCCCTCGGCCTTTACCGTACTACCAAGGTCAATGGTATTCTTCATTGCCGCAGCAGTGAGATCGCTGTCGGCAAGTCTGCGTCCATAGTAAAGATGCTCGAGGTAACCCTCGTTTATGCGAAAGGCATAGGTTGTCGCTTTGGTTTCAAGTCTGAAGACCTGATCGTTTACGCTGATCATAAGCAGCCTCCCTGTGTAATTATTTCAAAATTTCGCTGAAAAGTGCCTTAACGTTCTCCTCTGTTTCATCAAGAGGACGGTCGTTTACGAAATAGTAATCGTACTCGTAGTTTTCCACCATATCGTCCGCCGCATTGCCGTATGCCTCTGCTCTGCTACGGCTGCCGCCTCTGACAAGGAGAGTTTTCGCAACGCCGTCGGTGGCACGAACGAACTTTTCAATCTCCCAGGGTTCTCTGATATGGACGAAGAGGATCTGCTCGTCGTTTAAAAGGAACTGACGGAAAACGTTAAGCGCCCAATTTGTGGGGAAATCGTTATACTCTGCCGTTATGGTCTTAAGATCGTGAAGGAACTTTCTCGCTCTGTCATCCTTTACACCCGTCCAACCGCAAAAGGTTGCGATCTCCTTGATAGGATCCACGGAGGAGATATTTCTCACCTTAAAATGCTTCGCCGCAAGGTCGCAGATAGTATCTTTACCCACTCCGCCTGCGCCGTTTATTATAATGACTGCCTTGTTCATAGGACACCTCTTTATTTTAGTTCAACTTATATGATAACATATATTTTAAAGAATGTCAATGGTGGGACGTTTGTTTTTCAGCTTCTGATTTTCAATTTTGCTCTTTACTTTTTGGAAAAGATAATGTATAATCTTAATAAATAAGCTATCTTGAGGTGGATTATGAGAAGAGAAATTTTTGGCAGGCTTGAAAGTGGCGAGGAAATAGAGATCGTCACCCTCGAAAACGCCGATGCAAAAATAAAAATAATGACAAGAGGCGCTACTATCGTCAGCTTCAACACCTATGGTGTTGAGGTCATCGGCGGATATGACAGCCTTGATGATTATGTTGCCGATACAGGCTCCTATCAGGGCGCAACCGTCGGACGTGTGGCTAACAGAATCGAGAACGCACAGTTCAGTATGGACGGGGCGATCTTTATGCTGACCGACAACGATAATGGTAATACACTTCACGGCGGCGACGGTTTTTCCTTCCGTGTGTGGAGCATTGAGGAGCTTACTGAGGACAGCGTAACAATGTCCTACTACTCGACCGACGGTGAGGAGGGCTTCCCTGCCGGTGTGTCGGTAAAGGTAAGGTTTACACTTCAGTCGGCGGCGGTGATTATTGAATACGAGGCTGTTCCCGACGGAAAGACACCTATCGCTCTGACAAATCATTCCTACTTTAACCTTGACGGATTTGGCGGACTTATTGATAAGCATATTGCAACGATCTACGCTGATAGCTATACAGAGGTTGGAGAGAATCTTATTCCCACGGGTGTTAGACCTTTGGTTGAGGGAACGGCATTTGACTTCAGATCCCCCAAGATGATCGGCGAGAATTTTGGCAAAGAGGTTGACGGATATGATCACAATTTTGTACTCTGCCCTGAAATTTGTAAGGAATTTAAAAATTTAAGTATTCCGCTTGGCGCCAGTGTAACAAACGGAGATCTCACTCTGAACGTATACACCGACCAGCCCGGACTCCAATTCTATACGGGTAATTTCCTCTTTGGCGAGCCTAATTTCAGAGGCGGTGTAAAAAGAATAAAACACGGTGCATTCTGTCTTGAAGCACAGACCGAGCCGAATTGTATTAACCATGGCGTAGGTTTCTATGATTTGGGCGAGATCTATAGGCAGACTACTGTTTACGAAATTTTGCCGTGCTAATACCTCATCCACCGCTAAAGCGGTCCCCCTTCCCCAATGGGGAAGGCTAAAGGCGCATTCTGTCTTGAAGCACAGACCGAGCCTAACTGTATCAATCACGGTATTGGTTTTTATGAGGCGGGAGAGGTGTATAAACAGGTCACTGTTTATGAAATACTGAAAAAGTAAAAATAACAGTTGACTTTTCAGTTTTTATGTGTTACAATCTATGTATTATTAAAGCAATGACGAGAACAAGTAGATGTTTTAAGCGCAAAACAGAAAGTTGCCGGTTGATGAGAGGCGCATGAGTTTTTTACATTGAATACATCTCCGAGTGCGCACCGAAGCCCTGTATATCGGGTGTGTAGGCTGCGACGGGTATGCCCGTTATAGCGAAATGAGGCGAACGATATTCGGACGAGCAATGCTCGCCCCTACGGCAATATTGTTTGTAAATCAAGGTGGTACCACGTGTTTTTTACGTCCTTGAGCTTTCGGGCTCAAGGACTTTTTTATTTGAAAAAAATAAATTATATAGAGGTAAAGAAAAATGAAAATTTATGAGGAACTGGTTGCCAGAGGCCTTATTGCCCAGGTAACCAACGAAGAAGAAATCAGAACAATGATCAATGAGGGCAAAGCTACCTTCTACATCGGCTTTGATCCTACTGCAGACTCGCTTCACGTAGGTCACTTTATGGCGCTCTGCCTTATGAAGAGACTGCAGATGGCAGGCAACAAGCCTGTTGTTCTTATCGGTGGCGGTACCGCTATGGTAGGTGACCCCTCCGGCAGAACCGATATGCGTCAGATGATGACCACCGAGACCATTGCGCACAACGTTGACTGCTTCAAGAAGCAGATGGAGCGCTTTATCGATTTCGGCGAGGGCAAGGCTATTCTTGTTAACAACGCCGAGTGGCTGCTTGGCCTTAACTACGTTGACGTGCTTCGTGACGTTGGCGCTTGCTTCTCTGTTAACAGAATGCTCTCCGCAGAGTGCTACAAGCAGAGAATGGAAAAGGGCCTTTCCTTCCTTGAATTCAACTATATGATTATGCAGTCCTACGACTTCTACCATCTCTTCAAGGAATACGGCTGTAATATGCAGTTCGGCGGCGACGACCAGTGGTCCAATATGCTTGGCGGTACCGAGCTTATCAGACGTAAGCTTGGCAAGGACGCTCACGCTATGACCATTACCCTGCTCCTCAACTCCGAGGGCAAGAAGATGGGTAAGACCGCTTCGGGTGCTGTTTGGCTCGATCCCAACAAGACCGCTCCCTACGACTTCTACCAGTACTGGAGAAACGTTGGCGATGCTGACGTTCTCAAGTGTATAAGAATGCTTACCTTCCTTCCCGTTGAGGAGATCGACAAGATGGATGCCTGGGAGGGCGCACAGCTTAACACCGCAAAGGAGATCCTTGCATACGAGCTTACCAAGCTTGTTCACGGCGAGGAGGAGGCCGAGAAGGCACAGTCTATGGCTCGCTCGCTCTTCGTTTCCGGCGGCGCAGAGAATGCTCCCGTGGTTGAGGTTGACGAGGCTTCTCTTATCGACGGCAAGATCGATCTTAACAGCCTGCTTGTGCTTGGCAAGATGGTTCCCTCCAAGTCCGAGGGCAGACGTGCTATTGAGCAGGGCGGCGTTTCTATCGACGGCGAGAAGGTTACCGACGTTCGCACCCCTAACAGCAAGGAGCAGCCTGCGGCAGGCACTCTCGTTAAGAGAGGTAAGAAGAGCTTTAACAAGTTCCTTCTTAAGTAATATGAACTATAATTTTCACACTCATACGACAAGATGCCGACATGC
>JAZSMV010000082.1:0-3407 GCA_045536065.1 Eubacteriales bacterium
CTCGGATATTCTTCAGGATATCGATATGGTCGGTCAGAATCTTGCAACAGGACAGGGTATGTGTGGCAGCTCGTCGGGCAGTGTTCCCACCGACGTTGGTCAGCCTCTCATCCGTGTGTCCAAGATCACCGTAGGAGGTAGATAATATGAACTACGAATTACTTAAAGCAGCCATAGAAAACGAGGCAAAGGCCCAGGGCGTTGCCGAGTACGAAATATACTATATGTCCTCAGAGGAGCTTTCTGTTGACACCCTTAACAGAGAGCCCAATTCCTTCTCCTCCGGTAACTCGGGCGGAATATGCCTCAGAGTTCTCCACGAGGGTAAGATAGGCTATGCGGCAAGCGAGCTTATGGAGGAAGAGGAGATGAAGGCTCTGGTCTCCCGTGCAAAGGCAAATGCCTCTGCCACCGAAAAGCCTGATACCGTTGGTATCTTCAAGGGCTCGGAGTCCTATGCAAAGCTTAAAAACGCAGACTTCACTCCTGCAGGCGCAGGCGAGCTTAAGAAGCTTACAGGCGAGCTTGCAGACGAGATCTATAATTACAGCGACAAGATCGCAGGCGGTACTGCCACCTACGGCATCACCGCAGGCTTTAACGTTCGCCTCTCCAACTCCCACGGGCTTGATCTTCAGACCAGCTGTGGCATCAATGCCCTTCAGCTTCAGGCGGTGGTTTGCGACGAGGGTAAGTTTGAGAGCGCTTACGACATCAAGGAGCTTCACGGCGAGGTTGATATGAAGGCTCTTGCGGCCAAGGTGGTTGACAACGCACTTGTCAAGATCAACGCAGGCTCTGTTGAGTCGGGCAAATACAGTGTGGTTATCAGCGCAAAGCAGATGCGCACCATTCTCTCCGCCTACGTTTCGGCATTCTCCGCAAAGATGGCGCAGATGGGTATGTCACTCCTTAAGGGTAAGGAGGGCGAGATGATCGCCTCCGAGATCGTCACCATCACCGACGACCCTATGAGAGAGGGAGTTTCCATTCAGACAAACTTCGATGCAGAGGGCGTTGCCGCATATCGCAAGTCGGTTGTTGAAAATGGCGTTCTCAAGACCCTGCTTTACAACAGAGAGACAGCCGCCGTTGCAGGTGTCGCCAGCACAGGTAACGCAAGTAAGGGCAGTTATGCCTCTCCCGTTGGCATCAGCCCCTACGCATTCTGTCTTGAGGCAGGCGATAAGACCGAGGACGAGCTTTTTGCAATGGCAGAGGGCGGCATCTACATCACCGAGCTTAAGGGTCTGCACGCAGGAGCAAATGCCGTAACAGGCGATTTCTCCATCGAGTCCGCAGGCTTCAGGATCACCGACGGAAAGAAGGGCGAGGCTGTAAAGTCCTTTACAATTGCAGGTAACTTCTTCGAGCTTCTCAAGTCCATCGCAGCTCTCTCCGATACGGTAGAGGTATCTGTAACAGGCGGCTTTACCACCTTCGGCTCTCCCGCAGTTCTCGTTCACAACGTTTCTGTTGCAGGAAAATAAAAATATCGTTTATTATTTAACAAAGTCTATTGACTTTCCAAAAAAGGTGTGCTATTATATACTTTGTGTGAAAATATTTTAAGGAGAAAATAAAAATGGCAACTTACAATAAGAAAAACATTGAAGACATCGAAGTAGCCGGCAAAACCGTCCTTGTTCGTTGCGACTTCAACGTTCCTATGAAGGATGGCGTTATCACCTCTGACAAGAGAATCGTATCCGCTCTTCCTACAATTCAGTATCTTCTCGGTCAGGGCGCAAAGGTTATTCTTTGCTCTCACATGGGTAAGCCCCACGCAATTCTTACCGAGGGCTTCGGTCTTACCAAGAAGGAGAAGAAGGCTGTTGAGGCTCTTCCCGCAGAACAGCAGGCAGCCGCTACCAAGGAATATCTTGACAAGGCTCTCGTATCCGACAAGAAGAAGCTTACTCTTAAGCCCGTATGCGTAAGACTTAACGAGCTTCTCGGCGAGGGAACCGTAACCTTCGCAGAGGACATTATCGGCGCTGATGCAAAGGCAAAGGTTGCATCTCTCGAGCCCGGCAAGGCTGTTCTTCTTGAGAACACCAGATTTGATGCCCGTGAGACCAAAAACGGCGCAGAGCTTGCAAAGGAGCTTGCTTCCTACGCTGACGTATTCGTAAACGACGCATTCGGTGCGGCTCACAGAGCTCACGCATCTACCGCAGGCGTTGCAGATTACATTCCTGCAGTATGCGGCTATCTTATCGAGAAGGAGATCTCCGTAATGGGTAAGGCTCTTTCCAACCCCGAGCGTCCCTTCGTAGCAATTCTCGGCGGCGCAAAGGTTGCTGATAAGCTTAACGTAATCGATAACCTTCTCACCAAGGTTGACACTCTTATTATCGGTGGCGGTATGGCATTCACCTTTAATGCCGCAAAGGGCTACGGTGTAGGTAAGTCTCTTCTTGACGACACCAAGATCGACTACTGCCGTGAGATGATGGCAAAGGCAGAGAGCCTTGGCGTAAAGCTTCTTCTCCCCGTAGATAACGCAGTGGCAGACAGCTTCCCTAATCCTATCGACGGTCCTATCGACATCGAGTACGTTGACTCCGACAAGATTCCCGCTGACAAGGAGGGTCTTGACATCGGTCCCAAGACTGCCGCAATGTACGCAGAGGCAGTTCTTTCCGCAAAGACTGTTGTATGGAACGGTCCTATGGGCGTATTCGAGAACCCCGTTCTTGCAAAGGGCACCATCGCAGTAGCACAGGCACTTGCTGACAGCTCTGCAATCACCATCGTAGGCGGTGGCGACAGTGCGGCAGCCTGCGAGCAGCTTGGCTACGCATCCAAGATCACTCACATCTCCACAGGTGGTGGCGCATCGCTTGAGTTCCTTGAGGGTAAGGATCTCCCCGGCGTTTCTTGCCTTCTTGACAAGTAATTTTTGGTATAAACCGCCCTTCGCACGCAGGCTCGACGTAGGTAATTACGCCTTAGGCGTGCGAAGAACGCTTTCTACTCAAAAATTCCGTTGTCAATAAAACAAGAAATTTTCGGTATAAACCGCATTCGTACGTTAGCTCGACGTAGGTAACTACGCCTTCGGCGTGCGAAGAACGCTTTCTACTCAAAAATTCCGTTGTCAATAAAACAAGAAATTTTCGGTATAAACCGCCTTCGTACGTCATCTCGACGTAGGTAATTACGCCTTAGGCGTGCGAAGAACGCTTTCTGCTCAAAAATTCCATTGTCAATAAAACAAGAAATTTTCGGTATAAATCGCCTTCGTACGTTAGTTCGACGTAAGTAACTACGCCTTCGGCGTGCGAAGAACGCTTTCTACTCAAAAATTCCGTTGTCAATAAAACAAGAAATTTTCGGTATAAACCGCCTTCGCACGCAGGCTCGACGTAGGTAACTACGCCTTCGGCGTGCGAAGAACGCTT
>JAZSMV010000085.1:0-9367 GCA_045536065.1 Eubacteriales bacterium
CCTGCCTCAATAAGATTAATGCCCATTTCAGCTGCCTCCTCCATCACGTTGTAGCCAATTCTGCCCGAAATATAGGTGTCAGCACCTGCCTCAATGGCAGCCTTAACGTATCCCTTGCCATCACCGCCAACGAGAGCGACCCTGTGCACGTCGTTAAAGGCATCGGCATATCTGATGATGTCCGAGCCGCAGAGCTGCTTTACCCTATATGCAAAGTCCTGAAGGTCCATCGCCTCCTCAATATTGCCAACTCTGCCAAGGTCGCCATCGCCAAAGGGTGTAACATCCTTCATTCCGATGATCTCGGCAAGTCTGTCGTTTACACCGCCGCAAAGCTTGTCAGCGCGGGTGTGGAAGGAGAACACCGAGATGCCGCTGCAGATAAGCTTAATAAGCTTTCTCGCAATATGATTCTCCTCATCGATAGAGGCAATAGGCTTGAAAACAAGGGGATGGTGGGACACGATAAGGTCAAAGCCGCGCTCAATGGCATAGTCCACTATCTCCTCGGTCACGTCGAGGGTAACAAGCACACGATATACCTCGGAGGTTCCGTCGGGGCAGCACATAATGCCGTCGTTGTCCCAAGGCTCGCGAAGCTCGGCGGGAATCTCTTCTTCAAATTTCTGATAGAGTTCTTTAACGTTCATATAGATTTCCTTTCGGCTAAATTCGGTTTATGTAAGCGCGAAGCTCCTCAATAAGTCCCAGCTCCTCCGGGCGCTGAACACCCGACTCTGCCCTGCCCTTATAGGCGCGCTCAAGTGATGAGAGCTTTGCCCCAAGGTACATCAGCCTGTGCTCTCTGCCAAAATACTTAGAGTCTGCAAAGCCGGCGATGGCTTCAAGGGGAGAGATCTCACGCGGCACTCCATTATATGATACAAGCATACAAACGTAGTACTTTCCTGCGTCAAGGGAATAGCTCTCGCCAAGGATCGAGAAGCCTGAGGCTGAAAGATACTCGCGCAGCTTCTCCTGGCGGGACATGGGCTGAAGAATAAGGTTGACCGTCCCGTCCTTCAGATGAGGCGCGCGGGCGATTATATCGGCAATAAGCTCGCCGCCCATGCCGCAGATGGCATAGTCGCTTATTCCCTTACCGGCAAGGGCAGTTGCACCGTCGGTGAGGATAAACTCGGTCCTGTCAAGTCTGCCTCGCTCCTCGGCATTTCGCCTTGCAGATGCGAGGGGACCCTCGTTTATATCACAGCAATAGGCATATTCTATCCTACCAAGATCAAGCAAAAAAAGAGGCAGATACGCATGATCGGTGCCAATATCGGCAAAGGTCGCGTTCTGCCTTGTAAATTCTGCCGCACAGAGCAGACGCGCGTTTATTGCGCTATGCATCACTTATTTTGATGCAAGATATGCGTTGATCTTTGCAACAAGCTCGTCAGCATCAGTCTGATGAACCTTGCAAGCCTCGCCAATGGACTCGCCTCTGGAGTGAGGACAGCCAAGGCAGTGCATGCCGATCTCAAAGAAGAACTGCGCTGTGTTTACGTCATAGTCAAGAATATCACCGATAAGTGTATTTTTAGTAACCTGCATTTTTTAATTTCCTTTCATGAAAACATATTTAGCAAGTATAGTATATCACATATTAATTAAAAAATCAATATGTAATTTTTCTCATTGCCAAAGCCGTCATCCTGAGCGGTAGTCAGCTTTCTCGAAGACTGTACCAAAGGAGCGAAGGATCTCCGTGTGGGAGCCTTCCTCGGCTTAGACTTCGGCAAAGGTCATCCTCATCCGCTTCGCATTCGCTCAGCACCTTCTCCTATCTTGGAGAAGGCTTAACCAAAGGAGCGAAGGATCTCCTTTTGGGAGCCTCCCCCATTCAGACTTTGGCAAGGGTAAATGCCTCATCAAGCGGACGAGCAATGGGAAAAAGGAATGCAGAATTCAGAATGCAGAATTCAGAATTACAACTCATCCGTCAGCACAGCGCTGTCATCCTGAGCGGCAGTCAGCCTTCTCGAAGACTGTACCAAAGGAGCGAAGGATCTCCGTGTGGGAGCCTTCTTCGGCTTAGACTTTGGCAAGGGTCATCCTCATCCGCTTCGCATTCGCTCAGCACCTTCCCCTATCTTGGGGAAGGCTAACTCTGAACTCTGAACTCTGAACTCTGCACTCTGCTCCAACTCTTGAAACATAGTTTGCCGCTCGGGGAAATATAAGCGGGAATTACACTTTCTGTACTATCACTCAGTACCATCTCCTCGCTTGGCAATATACCGCAAGCGGTATACGCATTCTGCTCCAACTCTTGAAACATAGTCGTCCTGCTCGCAAGGACAAGCCTTGCTCCCATTACTCCTTGTTTCTGCGCATTCGCTACGATAAAAACAGTTATCAACTGTTTTTATCTGCTCACTGCATTCTGAATTCTGCATTCTGCATTCAAAAAGCTCTGTCATCCTTGCAGCCCGACCAGATAGTCAATCTGCCACTTTTTCGGGTTTCATTCAGATCAATGACCCGCTGATTTTTCGAGCCACGGAATCTGAGACCTAGGCTCTTTTCTTCCTCTATATAAGGGCCGTCGATCAGCACGTCGGTAAGCGACAGAAGCCGGGCGGTATGCTCGGTATGGGTGCGATGACCCGGGATCTCGCCTGTCAGCTCCTCGTAGAGATTGCCTGTAAAGATCCAGACGGTCTTGTCGGGAAAGCGCTCCTTGAAGCGACGGATAAAGGGCAAAAGCTCTGCCTGATTTTCGGGCTCCATTGGCTCTCCGCCAAGAACGGTAAGGCCTCTTACGGAGGGGTTATTCACCGCCGAAAAAATCTCGGTGATGGCCGCCTCATCAAAGCTTTTACCATAGGTAAAGCTCCAGGTCTCGGGCTGAAAGCAACCCTTACATTTATTTCTGCAGCCGCTGACGAAAAGGCTCACACGAACCCCCTCGCCGTTGGCTATATCGCATTTATTTATTTTTCCGTAATGCATCTGACACCTCTCTGTCACCTACGGTGCCACCTTGCCCTCAAGGGGAAGGCTTAATTTTTCTCTCAGGAACTGACCTGTGTAGGAGCTTTCGCAGGCGGCAACCTGCTCGGGTGTACCGGTAACAACCACCGTTCCACCGCCCTCGCCGCCCTCGGGACCAAGGTCGATAATATGGTCTGCAGTCTTGATAAGGTCAAGGTTATGCTCGATAACCACCACCGTATTGCCGCCGTCGGCAAGGCGCTGAAGAATACCGATAAGCTTGGCTACGTCCTCGGTGTGAAGGCCTGTTGTAGGCTCGTCGAGAATGTAAATGGTCTTACCTGTGGAGCGCTTTGCAAGCTCGGTGGCCAGCTTAACTCTCTGCGCCTCACCGCCCGAAAGAGTGGTGGAGGACTGACCGATCTTGATATAGCCTAGTCCTACGTCAAAGAGGGTGGTAAGCTTTCTCTGAAGTGCGGGAAGTCCCTCGAAGAAGGAAATGCCCTCCTCTACCGACATCTCAAGCACGTCGTAGATGCTCTTACCCTTGTATTTCACCTCAAGGGTGTCACGGTTATATCTCTTGCCCTTACAAACGTCGCACTTTACGTAGACGTCGGGCAGGAAGTTCATCTCTATACACTTAACGCCGTCGCCCTCGCAGGCCTCACAGCGTCCGCCACGAACGTTGAAGGAAAATCTGCCCGAGGAATAGCCCTTTGCCTTTGCATCCCTGGTGGAAGCAAAGAGGTTTCTGATGTCGGTAAACAGACCTGTGTAGGTGGCAGGGTTGGATCTGGGAGTTCTGCCTATGGGGCTCTGGTCAATGGCGATAACCTTGTCAAGATGCTCCATACCCTCAATGCGCTCAACCTTGCCGGGATAGGTGATGGCACGGTTAAGATCACGGGCGAGGGTTCTGTAAAGAATGGAATTAATAAGCGAGGACTTTCCGCTACCCGACACGCCTGTTACTGCGGTAAAGGTGCCGAGAGGAATATCCACGTTGATCTTTTTAAGATTGTTCTCCTCTGCACCGATGATGCGAAGGAAGTGTCCGTTGCCGCTTCTTCTGGTTGTGGGAACAGCAATGGAGCGTCTGCCCGAAAGATATGCGCCTGTAATAGAGCGGTCGCAGTCCGCAACCTCCTCGGGAGTACCGCATACCACGATCTCGCCGCCGTGAATACCTGCGCCGGGGCCAACGTCCACAATGAAATCTGCCTCACGCATAGTGTCCTCGTCGTGCTCAACCACGATAACGCAGTTACCAAGATCACGAAGCTTTTTTAAGGTGCCGATAAGCTTGCCGTTATCCCTCTGATGCAGGCCAATGCTAGGCTCGTCAAGGATGTAAAGCACGCCTGTTAAGGATGAGCCGATCTGGGTGGCAAGACGGATTCGCTGCGCCTCACCGCCCGAGAGAGTGCCTGCGGTACGGGCAAGGTTAAGATAGTCAAGTCCTACGCTGATAAGGAAGTTAAGTCTTGCCTTAATTTCCTTCAAAATCTCCTTGGCGATCTTGGTTTGCTCCTCGCCAAAGGTCAGATTGTCAACAAATGTATACATTTTGTCGATAGAAAGGCGACAAATCTCATCAATATTAAGTCCGCCGACGGTAACGCCGAGAACCATATCCGAAAGGCGTCTGCCCTTACATTTAGGACAGTTTACCTCCTCCACAAACTCCTGATAGTAGTCGCCGCCCATCATCTTCATACGCTTTTCGATCATACCGACAATGCCATCGAAGGTGGTGTACTGCTCCTTGCCGTAGCCGCCAAAATAACGGATAACGCTGTATCGCTTTGCGCCTGTGCCGTACATAAGGGCATTCATAGCCGTCTCGGAATAGTCCGAGAGAGGTGTGTCAAGGGTGAAGCCGTAGTCCTCACCTACCTTGGCAAGGAGAGGTCCCGTCCAGGAGTCCTCGGTCATGGTCTTGAAGCCGTTTACGGCAATACCGCCGTCACGGAGCGACAGATGCTTATGGGGCATCAGCTTTTTCACCGAAATACGCTGCATATTTCCTATACCTGCGCACTCGGGACAGGCGCCGATGGGGTTGTTGAAGGAGAACATTCGGGGCTCAAGCTCGGGGAATGAAATTCCGTGCTCCTCGCAGGCATATTTCTGCGAGAACTCAAGCTCCTCTATCTCCTTGCCCTCACGGTCAACAACCAGAATGCCCACTCTGCCGTCGGCAACACGGATAGCCGTTTCAACCGAGTCGGAAAGGCGGGAACGAATGTCCTGACGGAGCACAAGTCGGTCAAGTACTATATCTATGGTGTGCTTCTGATTTTTATCAAGGCTTATTTCCTCGGAAAGATCGTACATAATTCCGTCCACACGGACTCTGGCAAAGCCGCCCTTTCGTGCATCGGCAAGCACCTTTTCGTGCATACCCTTCTGGGCTCTGACAACGGGTGAAAGCACCATAAAGCGAGTGCCCTCGGGGAGCGCCATAATGCGATCGACGATCTGATCAAGGCTCTGCTGCTTTATCTCCTTGCCGCAGACGGGACAGTGAGGAACACCCACTCTTGCGTAAAGCAGACGGAGATAGTCGTATATCTCGGTAACCGTTCCAACGGTGGAGCGAGGATTCTTCGAGGTAGTCTTCTGGTCTATGGAAATGGCAGGAGAAAGGCCCTCGATAAGATCCACCTCCGGCTTATCCATCTGTCCTATGAACATTCTGGCATAGGAGGAAAGGCTCTCCACAAAGCGCCTGTGACCCTCGGCATAGAGGGTATCGAAGGCGAGAGAGGACTTTCCGCTACCCGAAAGACCGGTTAAAACAACCAGCTTATCTCTCGGAATTGTAACCGATATATCCTTTAGATTATTAACTTTTGCCCCTTTAATGACAATATTTCTTTGCATTTTTGCTATTTTTTCCTCTTATTTGTTGCTTTTTAACTCTTTTATATGGTTGCAGAAAAAGACTTTTTTTAGTTCCTTAATGCGGTTATGAAAGCCTTCCCCAAGATAGGGGAAGGTGGCGGCGAAGCCGTCGGATGAGGATGACTTGATATTATTTTTTCAGATCCTTATAGTCTATCTGAATAACCCTCATTATGTCGGTAATAACGCCATTGAAATTTTTATTTATTTGTGAATTAGAGTATCTGATCACGCTTATTCCCATCGAAGCGAGCGCCGAATCTCTTTTTTCATCTGCCTCTCTCGCATCGGGCTCATAGTGCTGAGAGCCGTCCAGCTCTATTGCAATATTCACACTCGGTATGAAAAAATCCAGTATGTAGTTTCCTACAACGTACTGTCTTTTTACGGTCATTGGTAATAGCTTAAGAAAATCATACCAGAGATGCTTTTCCTCGGGGGTCATATTCTTGCGAAGCTCTTTAGCGAATTTGGTTAATTCCTGGTTGTATGGATACATTTTTTCATCCTCATCCACCGCCGAGGCGGTCTTCTCGCTGCGGCTCGGTCACCTTCGGGGGAAAACAACTCACTGTGTTGTTTTCTAACACCCTCAGGCCGCTTCACTACTCGCTGCGGCTCGGTCACACTCGGGGTCTGACAGTCCACCGGACTGTCATTCAATACCCTCGTGCCGCTTCACTACTCGCTGCGGCTCGGTCACACTCGGGGTCTGACAGTCTACCGGACTGTCATTCAATACCCTCGTGCCGCTACGCTACCTTCCCCTATCTTGGGGAAGGCTATTTTTTCAGCTCTTTTATGCGGTCACGAATATATGCCGCCTTTTCGAACTCGAGGGTGCGGGCTGCCTCACGCATCTCGGCGGTAAGCTGCTCGATCATTCGCTCTCGCTGAAGCTTGGTAAGCTTCTTCTCTGCCTCGGGCTTTGCCTTCCTGCCGATCTCAATGACGTCGGCAACAGCCTTCTTAACGCTCTCGGGAGTGATGCCGTGCTGCTCGTTATATTTCATCTGAATATTGCGGCGGCGCTCGGTCTCGTCGATGGCAGCTCTCATAGAGCCTGTGATACGGTCGGCATACATTATTACGTGACCGTTCACGTTTCTCGCCGCACGGCCAACCGTCTGAATCAGCGAGGTCTCGCTACGCAAGAAGCCCTCCTTGTCGGCGTCAAGAATAGCCACAAGCGATACCTCGGGTATGTCAAGACCCTCACGGAGCAGGTTGATACCCACAAGCACGTCAAATTCGCCAAGACGGAGATCTCTGATGATCTCCATACGCTCAAGGGTCTCTACCTGATGATGAATATATTTTACCTTTATGCCGTGGGTGGAGAGATATTCGGTAAGATCCTCCGCCATATTCTTGGTCATGGTGGTTACAAGCACCTTCTCGCCCCTTGCGGTGGTGGTGCGGATCTCGCCGATAAGGTCGTCCACCTGTCCCTCTATGGGACGGACGTCGATCTTCGGATCAATAAGGCCTGTGGGACGGATAAGCTGCTCTGCCACAGAGGAGCTTTCCTGCTTTTCATAAGGGCCGGGAGTGGCGCTGACGAAGATAGTCTGACCCAGCTTCTCCTCAAACTCCTCAAAGAAGAGCGGTCTGTTGTCAAATGCCGAGGGCAGACGGAAGCCGAAGTCCACAAGGTTCTTCTTACGGGCAAAATCACCGCCCGACATACCTCTCACCTGAGGGAGAGTAACGTGGCTCTCGTCGATAAAGGTGACGAAATCTCTCGGGAAATAGTCAAGGAGTGTGTGTGGAGTGGAGCCTGCAGGTCTGCCCGCAAGCACACGGGAATAGTTCTCTACACCCGAGCAGAAGCCAACCTCACGAAGCATCTCAAGATCGTACTTGGTGCGCTCCTCGATGCGCTGTGCCTCGATAAGCTTGTTCTGTGACTTAAAATACTCAACACGCTCACGCATCTCTGCCTCGATCTCAAGGAGAGCCGCCTCACGTCTGTCGTCGGATACGGCATAGTGGGTTGCGGGGAAGATAGCCGCATAGGAAAGATGCTCGGTGATCTCGCCTGTCAGGGGATTGACACGGGAGATGCGGTCGATCTCGTCGCCGAAGAACTCAATGCGTATAGCGGTATCACGCTTTGAAGCAGGAAACACCTCGACAGTGTCGCCACGGATACGGAATTTATTACGGACGAAATTAACGTCGTTTCGCTCATAGCTTATAGAGACAAGACGGCGGACAAGCTCGTCACGGGACATCTGCTGTCCCACCCTTACGGAAACCAGCAGGCTCTGATATTCCATAGGGTCACCGAGGGTATAAATACAGGACACCGATGCCACAATAATTACGTCACGCCTCTCAAAAAGCGCACTTGTGGCGCTGTGGCGGAGCATATCTATCTCCTCGTTAACCATAGCGTCCTTTTCAATATAAACGTCCTTGCCGGGAATGTATGCCTCGGGCTGATAATAGTCGTAGTAGGATACGAAATACTCAACCGCATTCTCGGGGAAGAAGGCACGGAACTCGGTGCAAAGCTGCGCCGCAAGAGTCTTGTTGTGGGCAAGCACGAGAGTCGGTCTGTTAAGGTTGGCAATAACGTTTGCCATAGTAAAGGTCTTGCCCGAGCCTGTAACACCAAGTAGGGTCTGGGATCGCTCACCGGCCAATATTCCGTCGGTCAGAGCACGTATAGCCTCAGGCTGATCGCCCGTAGGTAAAAAGTCGCTTTTCAGCTTGAATTTCTCGCCGCTCATAGCCTGCCTCCTCTCTTGCTTTGTTAAAATTGAATACTTCTACATATATATTTTACCACAAAATATTTTTAATGTAAAGAGAAAATGAAAATATGGTTGACAAAATGTGACTTTTGTTGTAAAATACTGATTGTAAAAAATTAAGGAGAATTATTATGTTAAAGAAGATAGAAAAAATTCTGCACTACATAGTAGAGGTTATTGAAATCATCATTGCAGTTATCATCCTTTGCGCTATGCTTTATTTACTCTTTACCGAGGTGGCAAAGATCTTTGTGCCCGACTTTGCAGTAAACGAGCATCTCGCCGACGTACATCACTTCCTTGAGGGCATACTCGCTATCGTAATCGGCCTTGAGTTCGTAAGCATGCTTGTCGACTTTACTCCTGCAAACGTTCTGGAGGTTCTTGTACTCGCAATCTCAAGACACGTTATTATCAACCACACCGATCCCGTCGGCACCATCGTTTGCGTTGTCTGCATCGCAGCACTCTTTGCAGTTAAGAGATACCTTATCCCCAAGGAAGACTTAAAGAAGGTTATTTCGGGCAATCTCAAGCATCAGGAAAAGGAATAAACAAAAAGACACGGAAAAACCGTGTCTTTTTTTATTTAAGAATAGGTGAATGTGACCTAAAAACCTCATCCGTCGGCTTCGCTGCCACCTTCTCGCTGCGGCTCGGTCACTCCTCGGGTCTGACAGTCCACCGGGCTGTCATTCAATACCTCGGAGCCGTTCAGCCCTAAAGGGCTTCACTACCCCAATAGGGAAGGCTTA
>JAZSMV010000115.1:0-16497 GCA_045536065.1 Eubacteriales bacterium
CCGTTGGCTTCTGGGCTGATATGGAAAACCCCTACGTTACCTATACCAACGACTTTATCGAGTCGGGGTGGTGGGCGCTTAAGAAGATCTGGGACAAGGGTCTGCTCTATAAGGGCTTTAAGATCGTTCCTTACTGCCCCCGCTGTGGCACTCCCCTCAGCAGCCACGAGGTAGCTCAGGGCTATAAGCTTGTTAAGGAGAGGTCTGCCGTTGTCCGCTTCAAGTGTGTGGACGAGGACGCATATTTCCTCGCTTGGACAACTACCCCCTGGACACTCCCCTCTAACGTTGCGCTTTGTGTAAACCCCACCGACACCTACTGTAAGGTAAAGGCTGCCGACGGTTACACCTATTATATGGCAAAGGCTCTGCTTGACTCTGTTCTCGGCGGCATCAAGCGTGAGGAGGGCACTCCCGCATACGAGATCCTTGAGGAAATGCCCGGTCTTGACCTTGAGGGCAGAGGCTACGAGGCACTTTGGGATTGCACCAAGAAGTGCGCTGAGGCTCAGGGCAAAAAGGCTCATTATATCACCGCCGACAACTACGTTACCATGTCCGACGGTACAGGTATCGTTCATATCGCTCCCGCATTTGGTGAGGACGACAACAAGGTTGGCAGAAGATACGGTCTGCCCTTCGTTCAGTTCGTTGACGGCAAGGGTCAGATGACCGAGGAAACCCCCTATGCAGGTCTCTTCGTTAAGAAGGCGGATCCTGTTATTATCGCCGATCTTGAGCATGAGGGCAAGCTCTTCTCCGCACCCAAGTTCGAGCACGATTATCCTCACTGCTGGAGATGTAACACTCCTCTTATCTATTATGCACGTGACACCTGGTTTATCGAGATGACCAAGGTGCGTGACAACCTTATTAAGAACAACAACACAGTAAACTGGATCCCCGAGAATATCGGTAAGGGACGCTTCGGCGACTGGCTTACCAACGTTCAGGACTGGGGCCTCTCCCGTAACAGATATTGGGGAACTCCTCTTAATATCTGGGAGTGCTCCTGCGGACATAAGCACGCTGTCGGCTCTATCGAGGAGCTGAAGGCTATGTCCTCCAACTGTCCCGATAACATCGAGCTTCACCGCCCCTTCATCGACGCAGTTACTATCAAGTGTGACAAGTGCGGCGGCGAGATGAAGCGTGTATCCGAGGTTATCGACTGCTGGTTCGACTCGGGCTCCATGCCCTTCGCACAGTGGCATTATCCCTTTGAAAATAAGGAAGTGTTCGAGAGCCAGTTCCCCGCAGACTTCATCTCTGAGGGTGTTGACCAGACACGTGGCTGGTTCTACTCTCTGATGGCAATTTCTACCCTTATCTTCGACTGCGCACCCTATAAGAACGTTCTCGTTCTCGGCCACGTGCTTGATAAGGACGGTCAGAAGATGTCCAAGTCCAAGGGCAATGCCGTTGATCCCTTCGAGGCTCTTGAGGCTTATGGCGCAGACGCTATCCGTTGGTACTTCTACTCCAACTCTGCACCCTGGCTTCCCAACCGATTCTTCGGTGATGCGGTAGTTGAGGGACAGAGAAAGCTTATGGGTACTCTCTGGAACACCTACGCATTCTACGTTCTTTATGCAAATATCGACGGCTTCGATCCCACAAAGTACACTCTTGACAGATCCACCCTCTCGGTAATGGATAAGTGGGTTCTCTCAAAGCTCAACTCCACCGTAAAGGCGGTTGACAATT
The DNA here is from genome assembly GCA_045536065.1 of Eubacteriales bacterium. Taxonomy (GTDB): domain Bacteria; phylum Bacillota; class Clostridia; order Oscillospirales; family CAG-272; genus UBA1740. Next base: position 1,708 of record JAZSMV010000115.1, read on the forward strand.
ATCTTGCAAACTATAAGCTCCCCGAGGCATCCCGTGCTCTTGAGAGCTTTGTTGACGCTCTTTCCAACTGGTACGTTCGCCGCAGCCGTGAGAGATTCTGGGCGAAGGATATGCCCACCGATAAGGTTAACGCATATCTCACCCTTTACACTGCGCTTGTTACTATCGCAAAGACCGCAGCTCCTATGATCCCCTTCATGACCGAGGATATCTACCGCAACCTTGTTTGCTCGGTTGATAAGTCTGCGCCCATCTCCATCCACCTTTGCGACTATCCCGTAGCAGACGAGAGCCTTATCGACACCGACCTTGAGGAGAATATGGACGAGGTTGTTGACGTTGTAGTTCTTGGACGTGCCTGCCGTAATGCTGCCGCCATCAAGAACCGTCAGCCTGTGGCAAAGATGTACGTTAAGGCAGATAAGACTCCCGACGCAAGCTTTATCTCTGTTATCGCAGAGGAGCTTAACGTTAAGGAGGTTGTCTTTACCGACAACGTTTCTGAGTTCACCACCTATACCTTCAAGCCTCAGCTTCGTACAGTAGGTCCCAAGTACGGTAAGTACCTTGGCGGCATCAGACAGACCCTTGCCACCATCGACGGCAATGCGGCATACTCCGAGCTTAAGGCAAACGGTCATATCAAGTTCACCGTAAATGGCGACGAGATTACTCTCGCAGAGGAGGATCTCCTTATCGAGATGACCAAGAAGGATGGCTACGAGAGCCTTGGCGACCGTGGCGTTACCGTTGTAATTGACAAAAACCTTACCCCCGAGCTTATTGAGGAGGGTAACGTTCGTGAGATCATCTCCAAGATCCAGACCATGCGTAAGGATTCCGGCTTTGAGGTTATGGACAACATCCGTATCGCCTTCTCGGGCAACGACGTTGTAGCCGACATTGCTACCCGCAACGCAGAGGAGATCAAGGACGAGACCCTCGGCGTAGAGCTTACTGTTGGCAACGTTCTCACTCACGCAAAGGAGTGGAATATTAACGGTGAAAAGGTTGTAATTTCCGTATCTAAAATATAAAAATGACTAAAAAAGATCAGATAATCTCCGATGCCTTCTCTCTTATGCGAGAGGGAAGGCGGAGCGAGGGAGTGGAGCTGTTATACAGCAAATGCTTTCCGAAGATGTACGGTATAGCTTTCTCCCTCTTAAAAAACGAGCAGGACAGCCGTGATGCCGTTCACAACGTGATAGCAAGACTGCTTACTATGGATGAGGGTAATCTTCCAAGTGTAAACGAGCTTGGATGGCTGTATTCCGTGATAAAAAACGAGTCCTTGAATCTGCTGAAAAGCAACCGTCAGTCCTTAGAGCTTGACGAATCTATTAAGATCGGCGATGATGAGGATGGTGAAATAAAGGCGATAGCCGATATGGATTTATATCAGAGGATGATAAAGACTCTTGATACCGCAAGGGCTGAGATAGTTACCCTTAAGGTTCTCGGCGGCTTTACCCACAGGGAGATCGCTGAGCTTTTAGGCAAGCCTAGGGGAACGGTACAGTGGCTTTATGCTACCGCTATAATAAAGCTGAAGAAGTCTGTTGTAACCCTCTTTATCCTGTCGGTACTTTCGTCTGCAGGACTTGTAGGACGCCTGATTTCAAGCTCGGGCACAGACACTCCTCCCGACCGACCCGGAGTAATGCCGGACATTCCGGACGACATACCCGGAGCAACGCCGGGGCCCGATATTTCCGTACCGCCAAGCGATATTTTTGTGGATTATTGGATCATAATTCTTGGTGTGCTTGTTGTTTTGTTTGTCGGAGCTTTGATCTGGATGCTGTTAAGGAAGCCTAAATTTTTAAGAAAACCGAAAAAATAAATAGTTTTAATGACCTGAATGTAAAAATTCAGGTCATTTTTTTGTAAAAGCGCCAACAAAACGCCCACTCTCAAAAGTCTTATATATAAAGGAGGAAATTCTTATGAAAAAAATAACTGCGTGTATTCTTGCCTGCGTAATGCTCTTATTTTCTATGCTGATGCTATTCTCCTGCAACATTATACCGACTTGCAACGGTGCTTTCCCCAAAAAGAATAGCGACGGCACCTTAAAGCTTAGCGAGGGTCTTATTTCAAGACTTACCGATTATTTTAAAAGGGATACTCGTATAGCGTATGATCTCGGAGTCCGTAGCTTTGAAGATAAGCTGAACTATTGTAAGAACGGTTATGATCCGTTGCTTGTTAAATTCGTGGATAAAAGTTATTTTGTAGCCGCTTATTTTGATATACCCGAGGAACACGTCGAGCTGCACTTTTATTGCTGTTGCGATAATTATACTTGGGTTGGGTTTGAAAAAGCGGAGGATGTGAAGGAGATATGGAATGGCAAAGAGCTTATTGGTGCATTTCAGATCAATCCCCAGGAGCTTTGTAAAAACATTAAAACCGGTTCGAGAGATGTGGTAATAGAGCATTTTAGCTTTTACCGTCCAAAATTCGTTTCGGGCGTTGCTGTCGATCCGGAAATAGAGTTTGAAAAAATATTTGTTTATCTAAACGATAGCTCGGATAAATATATCTACTATTCATCACTGGTTCACCCGGAGCTTCATAAATTGAAAAGCTTTAGATGTATAGAGCTTGATGGAAAATATTATATAATGGAGCTTCACAGAGGCAACCTTGAAGAAATCTACGGTGCGTATTATGATGAGCTTATGTCTGTTCTTGTGGATGAATATGTTATAGAAGGCGAAAGATACGGTCTTTATAAGATTGAAGATATTGCTAGAATAATAAACAAAGGAGATTAATATGAAAAAAGCACTTTGCATTTTGTTGCTTGTTTCAACCTTAACATTGTCTGCTTGCTGTGTTTTACAGAATGAGGATGATTTATTGTCGGAAAACCCAAAGCGCTTTGATACGGTTTCCGATATGCGTATCTTTTACTCGGCTAACAGATTCAGATTTGGCGGCGGATTTTTATGCCTCGATCTTAATGGCAATGACGGTCTTTATTTAGGCGAAAATAATCGTGAGCCGACACATCTGTTTGGATTCGGATCGATTGATGATAACAAATTTACAGACCCGCTGTTCGCCAGTGAATATCACATCTATTCAGAAAAGCTTGGGACGGATACCGATAGTGAGGACGTTCCCTATCACTCTATAACCGTTTGTTTTATTTCTACCGTTTACAGCGATCCGTTTGGCACACTTAAATATGAGTTTGATACCTTGGACGAAGACCGTTGGGGTTATGTTGTGAAGATATACAGCGGAGAAAAACATGTTGCAGAGTTGTATTATTCGACAGGACTTAACATTGAACAAGAGTGGCTGGAGAATTTTTTGTCCAAGCATATAGTAAGAGTGTTTTTATAAAAAAGTATATTGAAATATAGAAAATGAACAATTAAAATACTGCACATTGGAGGTTGCAAAATGAAAAGAACACTGTCAACAATACTTCTGATTGTAATTACTCTTGGGCTTGTTGCGTGCGGCGGTAATCAGCAGGATGATGTTTTGGGTGGCGATTATGATAATCAGGATGATGTTCCGGGCAGAAACCCTACGGGAAATCCGCTTGCAGAATATCAGGCAAGCATTGCTATTCAGTCCTACGATGATCTGATACGGGCGTGGAATATTCACGTTCAGAATAACGAGGATGGAAAATATAACAAATATTATACCTTCACCGGCGGAATAGGAAGCTATAAGCCTCTTTATTATTTCACCGCATACAACGCCTGGATAGTTCCCACCACTGATATAGAAACCTATTTTTCAAAGGTTAATAGCTTTTCGCTTGTGACAATGCTTATTGATTCGGGGGAAGAATACTGCTCTTGTTCTTCCACAAGGCACGACGTTTTCTCTAAGCTTCCCGATGAATACAAAAGCTATGATAAATACCCCTTTATATCTATTGAAAAGAAACACTCTTTTACCGAAACAATAATAGATATAGAGGACAAATCCTGCATATCGCTTGCAAGAGAATATGATCTTGGCGGATATTACACCTACGATTTTGAGTACAATGGAGTGGAGGCGTTCAGAATTACCAGCTGTCACAGGCTTTCCGAGGGTGATTTTGATGCGCTCTTTGACCGTATCGTAATACTTAACTAAATAAAAAAACGGCGAGAATTTCTCGCCGTTTTTCTTTTTATGCCTCCCTTGTGTAAAGGTAGGGGGACCAAAGTAGTGGTGGAGGGATTGTTATTTCTTGGGAAACGCCTTTTCGTATGCGGATTTTGCGCCGCCGATAACTGCGCCAAGGCCGCCTGCGTTCTCAGACTGCTGTCCCACGAACCAAAGTCCTTCTACGGGTGTCTTGTGGGGAGGATTTTTCTGTCCTCTGATGGGAACAACGCCGCCGAAGGAGGATTTTCTCATGTGGGTATATTCGGAGTAATCTCTTGCGGTCATGATCTTCATGCTTTCGATATGCCCTGACAGATCGGGAAGCTGCTTTTCCGCCAGGTGAATCAGCTTCTCTGCATATTCCTGCTTTTTCGACTCCCAATCACCCTCCTTTAAGGTGTCGGGCGCAACGGTGTAGATAGTCACACAGTGCTTGCCCTCGGGAGCAAACTCGGGAGCGTGGTCGGAGGGAACGAAGATAAGATAGCCGTCGTTACCCTCGTGGTACTCGCCCGAGCGAAGCTTCTCGGTTGCGGAATGAAGATCGTACATACCGTAGCAGTAAACGAGAGCCGCACGGAGATACTGCATAGGATCGTAGTTTACGCCAAGATGGAGCATAAACACAGCCTCCATAGGTCTGAAGGTGTCGAGAACCTTGCGATATTCGTCGTCAAGATGCTCTCTGCCCACAGCCTCCTCAAAGAAGTCCTTACCTGCGCCGCAGCCCACTACAAGATCACTACCGATCTCCTCGCCGCCACGAAGTCTGATGCCCACAGCCTTGCCGTCCTTAATAAGCACCTTTTCCACCACCTGTCCGTAGTGGATCTCTCCGCCGTGACTTGTGATATAGTCAGCCAGAGCCTCGGGTATCTTCTGACATCCGCCCTTTACGTAGCAGTAGCCGGGGTAGTACTTCCCCCCGTTTTTCTCGAGAGGAATACGCTTGTCAAAGGCGGTCTCAAAGTTGGTAAACACCACTCCAAGACCCTCTGCCTCGCAGGGATCTGCGCAGAAGTCTGCGAATATGCCTGTATAAAGCGTGCATATCTTCTCGGACTTAAAGAAGTGACGTGTAAGCTCATCTGCATTCATTCCCGCATACTTCTTTATCTTGGCAAAAGCAAGCGCAAGCCTTAATTTGTTAACCAAAGTTTGCTTTTGAGTAGCAATATAGCGCAGATGCATTACGTTATCATAGAATTTATAGTATCTGTCAATACCGTCCTTATCCTCGGGAAACAGCTCCTTAAGTCTTTCACGGCGCCAATAGGGACCGCCGTATTCCTTGGGAGTTATCATATCGTAGTCGGGCATAATTATATCTCTGTCTGCACGAACGGTGTCAAGATGAATACCCAGCTCCGAGAGAAGCTCGTATATTAACTCGCCCGGCAGCATATCGCCGATAAGCAGGGGACCCTGCTCGAATTTATAGCCCTCGTGCTCGAGGAGTGCCACAACGCCGCCCGGCTTTTGGTTTTTGTCGTAAATATGCACTGTATGGCCGTCTCTTGCCGCCAATGCACCAAAGGTCAGGCCTCCAAGACCTGCGCCTATTATGTTAATTCTCATTTTGTCTCTGCTCCTACGTTGGCGTTTTCCTTCGCCTTGGTAGCACGTCTTTCCTCAAGCTGCTTCATAACCTTGGCGTGACTCTCACGGGTGATGGGATACTTGATAAGAAGGGGAACGCAGATAAGTAAGAATATTGCGGGAACGAGAGCAAACAGCACTCTCATAGCCACAACCGCACTCTCGGGGGGTATAGCATCCGAACCCTCTATGTAACCTGCAAGCTTAAGCACCCAACCGATAGCCGCAGTTGCAAGAGCGCCTGTAACCTTGGTTGCAGTTGCCTGAACGCCGTAATAAACACCCTCACGGCGTTCGCCTGTCATAAGCTCGTCGTACTCGATAACGTCGGGGATCATTGCGTGGGGGCATACCCACTGTGCAGAGAAGCCAAGACCCGCTATTGCGGCAAGAACGTAGATAATGGGGTTAGGTCCACCGGGTACAAAGAATACCACGATCAGAGCCGCAGATGCGATAGTCAGACCGATAGCGTAAGCCTTCGCCTTGCCCACCTTGTTCATAAGGATTCCACAGGGAACAAGGAATATAGCAAGCACACCCATCATTGCCAGCATAATAAGCATAGAAAAATCTGTCATGTGGAGATGATAGTCAATGTAGTAGTTTAGCGTGCCGGTTACCATTGTAAAGCTGATAGACATAATAGAGGTGATTATGATGTAGCTTATGAAGGGCTTATTCTTAAAGGTAGAAAGAATGGACTTAAGCGGAGGGATTTCAGAGGGAGCCTCCTCAACGGCAGGCTCATACTTAAGGAACAGGCCGGGGATAAGCATGGAAATTCCGCCAAGAACACCGAATACAAGGGCAACTACAGACCAGCCCTGGTGCTCGGAAATACCGAAAGCACCTGCAAACACACTTGCAAGAGTACCGCTGACGCCTGCACCTGCGATATAACCGATAACCGAGAATACCATTCGATATGTAGTAAGCGAGGTACGCTCGTTATAGTCGTCGGTGATCTCTGCGGTCATAGCCGAGTATGCCGTAGCCGTCAGGGTGTGGAAGGTGTCGAAGAGAATGAAGCTACCTACAATAAGAACATAGTAGAGCCAATCGTCAAGGCCCTGCGGAATAGAGAATACTCCCCAGAAGGCAAGGGCGAAGGGAAGCGCACCGAAGATAAGATAGGGTCTGCGCTTACCCCATTTGGACTTGGTCTTGTCCTCAAGATAGCCGAAGAGGGTGTCGTTAATAAGGTCCCAGGTGATCTTACCGATAAGGATGGCAGTACCTGCGAGTCCCGAGTCTATACCAACGTATTTGGTATAGTAGTAGAGCATCGAGAACTGAAGCATTGCGGTAACAACCGCCATACCGAAGTCGCCAACGCCATACTTTAGCTTTGTAGCAACGCTGAGCTTTCCGTTTTTCATAACGAAATCTCCTTTTGTATTAATTAGATATAAATTATATCTACATTGTTAATTGTAACATAAATAGAAGCTCTTTGTCAATGATTTTTATTATTCGAGCCAGAGGGGTGAGGAAAAGGATTGCAGAAATCAAGCAAAAAACAAGAAAAAAAGCCGCCAGAAAGGACGGCTTTTATATATTATTCATTATCCGCAAGTGCGCTTTTTAATGCTCTCTCTACCTCGCCGTAGGTCATTGATCGGTTGATCTCTGCACGGATGCGTGCCGCTCCTCTGAATGAGCGCAGATAGAGGGCGATCTGCTTTCTTGCTTCGGGTATGGCAATTCTCTCGCCCTTGTCCTCTATAGCGGTGCGAAGCTGAAGCAGAGCGATCTCCACTCTCTCTTCAAGGCTTGGCTCGGTGAATGTGCCACCATCAAGGGACGAGATTATCTCAGAGAAGATAAATGGGTTGCCCACAGCCCCTCGTCCGACCGCAATTCCGTCGGCTCCGGTATCACGAAGCATTGCCACAGCCGAGGCTCCATCAACTATATCTCCGTTGGCAATCAGGGGAATATGTAAGTTAGACTTTACATTTTTGATAATTTCACGGTCTGCAAGCCCTCCGTACATCTGCTCACGGGTGCGTCCGTGTATGCAGAGAAGCGAGGCTCCGCCCTCCTCGGCGGCAAGTGCGCACTCTATGGCGTTAATGCTGTTTTTGTTTATTCCCGAGCGGATCTTTACCGTTGTGGGTATTCTCACAGCACCCGATACCGCCTTGGTTATGCGATAGATAAGCTCGGGGTTTTTCATCAGCGCCGAGCCCTCGCCGTTTGTGAATATCTTGTTCACAGGGCAGCCCATATTTATATCTATTGCCACAGGCGGCATTGACTCCATAGTGTTTTCAAGAATATGCGCCGCCTCTGCCATAATTTCAGGCTCCGAGCCGAATATCTGTACCGATACAGGCCCCTCGTCGGGCATTATCTTTGCAAGAGAGAAGGTCTTTTTGTCGCCATAGACCACAGCCTTTGCGCTGACCATCTCTGTCGTGGAATGCTCCACGCCGTATTTGTGACATACAAGGCGCATTGCTCTGTCTGTATACCCCGCCATCGGAGCCAGAAAAAGCCCGTGCTTAAAATTATACGTACCAAGCTTAAGTCCCATAGCGACCTCCCTTCCTTTTTTATTAATTTTAGCACATTTGAGCTATGATTTCAAGGCAAAACGGCAAGACTGCTATTGAAAAGAGCATTTTTTTGTGATAAAATAATTAAAAAGCAAAAAAAGGAGGAGATTTTATGGCAACAAAATGGACCGACGAGCAGATGTCTGCGATAAATACCAGAGACAAAACTCTGCTTGTTTCTGCGGCGGCAGGCTCGGGAAAGACCGCAACGCTTACCGAGCGAATCATACGCTCGCTGACCGACCCTGTATCTCCTATGGACATTGATTCTATTCTGGTGGTTACCTTTACCAATGCGGCGGCAGGCGAGCTTCGTGCCAAGATCTCGAAGGCGCTTACCCGTGCGGTTGAGGAGAACCCGGAGGACAAGCATCTTCAAAGGCAGCTTTATCTTCTCCCTGCGGCGAAGATACGCACCATAGACTCCTTCTGCAACGAGCTTCTCCGTGCAAACTGCGACAGAGTGGGCCTTACTCCCGGCTACCGAATTGCCGATACGGCAGAGTGCGAGCTGCTGGCGATCTCCATTATTGAGGGGCTTATTGAGGCCGTGTATAACGGCTCGCTTCCAGAGATCGCAAGTCCCGATGAGTTTGAGGAGCTTGCCGACTGCCTTACCGACTCGGGCAAGACCGAGGAGCTGTCGGAGATGTTCAGATACATTCATCTGAAGTGCGACAGCGCAGAGGAGGGTATTCATCTTATTGGCAGTCTTATCGAGAATTACAACTGCAAGGACACACCCGTCGAGCAGACAAGATACGGCGCATATCTTATGGAGCGCTATTTTGAGATGCTTGACCACTACATCTCCTGCTACGGAAGGTATATAAAGGACTTTACCGTCGGCAATGATCAGGAGAAAAAGTATCTTTCCTGTGCTGAGAGTGACCTTTCGCTTCTTAAAAGGCTTCGTGAGGCTAAGGACTACAAGTCGGCACGTGATGGAATGCTTAGCTATGAGCTTATGCGCAAGCCCACCGTCCGTGGCGACAAGACCGATAGAATGGAGAGCTTTTCCATTCTACGTGATATGCTTAAAGAGGATCTGCTTGACATAAAGGACTACTTCAGCTATACGGCAGAGCAGTGGGGAGAGCTTTACTCATCGCTTTACCGACTTCTCTCGGTGCTTTATCGCTTCGAGGTGGAGTTTGACCGTCTCTTTACCGAGGAAAAGCGCCGCCGTGGCGCTCTCTCCTATGCGGATATTGAGCGCTACACCTACAAGTGCCTTATTGATAATGGCGAGCCTACCGATATTGCAAGGAACGTGGCCTCTCAGTTCGACGCTATCTACATTGACGAGTATCAGGACGTAAACAGCCTGCAGAACCGTATTTTCGAGGCTATATCCCGCCCGAATAACAGATTTATGGTAGGCGATATAAAGCAGAGCATTTACGGCTTCCGCTCGGCATGTCCCGAGATTTTTGCAAATATGAAGAACACCTTCCCCCGTCTTGACAAGGCAGAGGGCGATACCGCATCTATCTTTATGTCACGCAACTTCAGATGCGATAAGGGTGTGGTTAATTTCGTAAATAATATTTTTGATAGAGCATTCGGCTTTACCCGTGAGTCCATCGGCTACGTTGACAGCGATAAGCTGGGCTATGCCAAGATTCACGAGGAGGGCGAGCCCCCATATACCTATCCCACCGTTTGTATGCTTGATAAATCGACAGACGGGGAGAACATCTCCGCCTCTGCCGTGGCAAGAAAGATTCAGGAGCTGCTGGAAAGCGGTACACTTGATAACGGAAGACCTATTCGACCCTCGGATATTGCCATAATTCTCCGTAACGCAAGGGGAAGCGACGGCGAATACGCCGAGGCGCCTGAAAATCTCGGCATCCCATCCTGTATTTCGGGCGCAAAGGACTTCTTCCTCTCACCCGAGGTTCTGCTGGCGCTCTGTCTGCTCAATACGGTGGACAACCCCAGCCGTGACATTTATCTTGCAGGACTTCTTTGTTCACCCCTCTTTGATTTTACCGCAGACGAGCTGTATATTATCGGTAAGCAGGGCAAGGACTGTCTCTTTGAGTCGCTGAAGTCCTACGTTTCGGAAAATCCCGAATTCACAAAAGGTACATCCTTCCTTAACACCCTCGAATACTATCGCACCATTGCCGAGGGCGTTGGAGTTGATACTCTTATCTATAAGCTCTACCGTGAGACCGGCCTTATGTCGCTGGCATCAAGGAGCGGCGGTAAGGAGAATCTGACCCTGCTTTACGACTATGCGAGAAGCTATGAGGCAGGCTCCTTCAAGGGACTTTACAACTTCATCAGCTTTATCAACAATATTATCGATAAAAAGACCACCTTTGACGATGCCAGAGCCAGATCGGGCATCGATGCGGTGAAGATCGTCACCGCTCACGCATCAAAGGGTCTTGAATATCCCGTGGTATTCCTGGTCGAGGCTGACGGCAGGATCTATAACAAGGATCGCACCTCCCGTCTTGCCTTCCTTGAGGACTTTGGAATCTCCTTCCGCCTTCGCACACCATCGGGACTTGCAGTGGTTAATAATCCTGTGCAGGATATTATTAATCACAAAATCACGAGAAAGCTATATGAGGAGGAGCTTCGTATACTCTACGTTGCTCTCACCCGAGCGAGAGAGAGGCTGTTCGTGGTGGGCGAATGTCCGCTTATCGACCGTGATAAATATCTTAACGAGCTTGAGGTTATACGTGAGAATCTGTCGGAATACTCCTTCCGCTCTCTCGCATCCTATCAGGAGATAATTCTTGCCTGCGAGGGCAGTGTGCCTCTTGACGAGGCCGACTTCTGCGGCGCCTCGGGCAGTCAGCCTACCGAGAGGATAGAGGCTATATCGGCCGAGACTGCCGAGAGGGATGATGAGCTTTACGAAAAGCTTGTGGAAAGATTCACCTATAAGTATCCCAATGATCATCTGACCCGCCTGCCCGAGAAGATGTCGGTGTCCACTATGTCGCCTACGGTCCTTGACGGCAGTGAGGAGGATGCTCCCGAGCTGTCGCTTGACGGCGAAGAGCCTATCGATACCTCCTCCGACGAGGGCAGAAAAATACTTCCCGCATTCGCTACGGGCGGTAACGCCGACGAGAGTGCAAAGCGTGGTATTGCAACCCACCTGTTCATGCAGTTCTGCGACCTTGAAAACCTTATAAACCGGGGCGCCCGTGAGGAGCTTCAGAGACTTATATCTATGGGCTTTATCAGCTCCGAGGACGGTGAGCGAGTGAGAATTGGTGAGATCGAGCTGTTCAGAAGATCGAAGCTTATTCGGGAGATGCTTTCGGCGAAAAAGGTTCACCGTGAGCTTCGCTTTAACGTCTATCTGCCTGCAACCGAGTTCACGCAGGATGAGGAAAAGCGAAAGGCTTACCGTGACAGAGAAATACTCGTTCAGGGTGTAATCGACTGTATCATCGAGCGTGAGGACGGCAGTATTGCCCTCTGCGACTACAAGACCGACCGACTGACAAGAGAGGAGCTTGCAGATCGCAGTCTTGCCGAGAAGAAGCTTCGTCAAAGTCACAAAATGCAGCTTTCGCTCTACTCGATGGCTATCGAAAAAATCTTCGGCAAAGCGCCAAGTAGCGTTGAGGTTTATTCTCTTCCTCTTGGCGATACGGTATCGATTATTTAAATAAAAGATGCGCATTTGTAAAGCAAAGCTTACAAATGCGCATTATTTTTATGATTCTCTAATTAATTTACAGTGCTGAAATCAGAAGCCTTGATTCTGAAGCTTACTTCCATAGTATTTCCGTCACGGGTAATATTCAGCACTACCACACTGCCGTCACGTGCCTCGAGCATAGCGTCGGTCACGTGATGAACACGGCTTACACGGTAGGTCTTACCGTCGATGGAAATGGAATTGATAATGTCGCCAACCTCAACCTTACCCGATGCAAGGCTGGAGGAGGAGATCTCAACGACCTCAACCAGATTTACCTGATAGATCTCACTGCCGTCGGGAGAAATCTCAAGTCCGGATACGTAGGATGTGATAGTCACGCCAAGCAGAGGCTTGGTAACACGTGTACTGCTGGAGCCGTTGCAGTGAGCGAGCACGTTATCTGCAACTCTCACCACAAGATCGGAGGGAATAGCGTAGCCCATATTATCAACGTCGGAGCTTACGTCCTTGGCTACAACGATACCGATAAGCTCACCATCTTCATTAAACAGACCACCGCCGGAGTTACCGTGGTTAACAGCCGCATCAATACGCATTACACGAAGTGTAACAAGCGAACCATCAGCTCCTGTAAGCTCAAGGTTTTCGCTCTCAACGCTTACGATTCCCTCGGTGGCAGACATACCCATACCCTCAGAGTTACCTACTGCGTAAACTCTGTCAAATACACGCACACTTTCGGAGCTTGCAACGGGGGTAGCCATTGCATAGCTGTTCTTGATAACCTCGCTGCCGCTGATCTTAAGAACGGCAATATCGTAGGTAACCGAGCCGCCTACAAGGCTGGCGCTTACCGCATAGCTGTCAAGCTGCATGCCGTAGAGATAAACCTTTATGTTGGTGGCTCTGCCTGCGCCGGACATATAAACAACGTGATAGTTGGTGATAATGTAGGCGTCGCCCTTTACCTTGTCAACCTTATAGATAACGCCCGAGCCTGCGCCCGCACCCGATGCTCCGAAGTCACAAACAATGCTTACAGAGGAGAGCAGGGTCTTGGAGAGGGGAGAAAGGCCGGCTGTATCACCCGAGCCACTGCCGGGATAGAGATCGCCGTAATTATCGCTGGTTATATCGTCCCCTCCGCCGAGATCGGGAATTATTCCGCCGTTATCGTCGTCGTTATCGGGGGGAGTAACGTCACCTCCGTCACCGCCATCATCCTCAGGGAAGAGTGCGTCGAATATATCTCCACCTATTCCCAGACCGGGAAGACAGGAGGTAAGCGAGAGAAGCATTGAAATAACAAGCATCAATGCAAGAGTAAGACGAATTATGCTGTTTTTTGTCATTTTGCAATTCCTTTCCTGGTTAGCATTTCTGTATAAAGGCTTATAATTCGCAATTTTTACGAATTAATATTGACAATCAAAACTAATAATGATAGAATTATTATAGCAAAAACAAATCTAATAATCAATAGCAATATTGTAAAATATTGTATTATTTAGGAGGAAAAAATATGACCGTTGCAATTATTACAGGCGCATCCAGCGGAATAGGCGCCGAATTTGCTAAAGGATATGCAGGCAGAGTTGACGAGCTGTGGCTTGTTGCTCGCCGTAAGGATAGAATGATAGAGCTTGGTGAGAGCCTTGGCGTAAAGTACAGAGTTATCTCTGCCGATCTTTGCAAAAAGGAGGGGATCGAGGCCATCAGATCCGCTCTCGAGAGCGAGAAGCCCTCGGTTAAGTATCTTGTAAATGCGGCGGGATTTGGTGATTTTGGCGGCTTTGACGAGATCGAGGAGCGCAAGGTTGAAATGATGATCGACCTTAACGTAAAGGCGCTTGTGCTTATAACCCACATGGTCGTTCCCTATATGGAGCGTGGCGGCAGAATTATACAGATGGGCTCGGGCTCCTGCTTCACACCCCTGCCTTACTTCAACACCTATTCCTCGGGCAAGGTGTTCGTGCTTCATTACACCAAGTCCTTAAATCACGAGATAAAGAAATACGGCGTCCGTGCCACCTGCTTCTGTCCCGGCTGGGTACACACCGAGTTCCTTGGCAACGCAACCGCCAAGAGTGACGTTACCCGCCCCCGTGACAATGCGATGAAGCCTCTTCTTAACTGTGAGAAGGTGGTAAAGGGCTGTATCAAGGCATCCGACAAAGGCCGTGCAATGTACGTTACCAACTGGTATACCAAGCTTCAGCATCTCCTCTTCAAGATCCTTCCCGATCCTATACTCACTCACCTTTGGCTCGGTATGTTGGAGAAAAAATAATAGAAGCTTTCTAGCCACCAACAACCTAAAGCGAACACGCCTGAAGCCATATAAATCTGTGCTTTTCGCAAAATTCTCACTTGCAAAGTCCACACTTTGCTTCACTCAAATTCCGCAAAAATCATCAGATTTCTATTGGCCCCAGGTCTATAGATTTTGAGAGAGCGTATTTTTTGTAAGAAAAGCCGAAATGACGCAGTAATATGCGGATATTACAAGGAGTTTTGGCGCATTATTTCGAAAAATCCGCCTCTCAAAACGTATTCGCTTTAGGTTGTTGGTGACTAGCCACCAACAACCTAAAGCGAACACGCCTGAAGCCATATAAATCTGTGCTTTTCGCAAAATTCTCGCTTGCAAAGTCCACACTTTGCTTCACTCAAATTCCGCAAAAATCATCAGATTTCTATTGACCCCAGGTCTATAGATTTTGAGAGAGCGTATTTTTTGCAAGAAAAGCCGAAATGACGCAGTAATATGCGGATATTACAAGGAGTTTTGGCGCATTATTTCGAAAAATCCGGCTCTCAAAACGTATTCGATTTAGGTTGTTGGTG
>JAZSMV010000027.1:0-16923 GCA_045536065.1 Eubacteriales bacterium
CCCTTGAGCATCTTATCCTCGCCTGTGTCGCCGTCGCTGGAAAGATGGCCAACGTCGGTGATGTTCATAACACGGGTAACGTCGTTACCGATATAGCGGAGATATTTCTCAAGCACGTCCTCCATAGTATAGGTACGGAGGTTGCCTATATGTGCAAAATGGTAAACGGTAGGACCGCAGGTATACATAGATACCTTGCCCTCCTCACGAGGAATGAACTCCTCTCTTTTTCTTGTTGCAGAATTGTATAAAAGCATATTTTTATCCTTTCTCGCCTACACGGCCGAGCATAATTAATCTATTGTAAATTTCGCCTCAGACAGAGTTTTTGTCAAAAGCGCATAGTAAGCCGAATATCATTTTAACAGAAATATTTCTTTTTGTCAAGAAAAATAATAAAATATTTGCGCATAATTTCGAGCGAGCGTGAAAATTTTAAAAATATTTTTATTTTTTTGGAGTTTGCTATTGTAATCGCCTCAAAAATTTGTTATTATATATCTGTGAAAATATATTACCGCACTTGGAGGTTTATCATAAATGAGCGACAACAATAACCAGAAAAACAGATTTTCCGACCTTAAAGGAATACATAAAGCCATCCCGATCATTATGGGAGCGGTGGCGATCTTTATTGCAATATGCCTGATAATTCCCGGAGTTATGGGAGTTGTGGGCAAGCCCATCGACGGACTGCTTAAGGGTCTGTTCGCCTCGGGCGCATATCTTATCCCCATAGCTCTCGGCGTTCACGCCATTTGCTATGCAAATGACTTAGCAGAACAGAAGATCAAAAAGCGTGCTATCTTCTCTGCCGTTGCCCTTCTGCTCTTCTCCTGCGTGGACTACGCAATTACATATTGGGGCCAGGATATAGTATTCGCTCCCGCAGAGGGCTTTGTCAACGCAAACGGCGGCGGATTTGTAGGCGGTATATTCGGCTTCGTTCTCGCTGCCCTGTTCGGTCAGGTAGGCGTTCTTATCGTTTGCTTTGCGGCTCTTGCTATTTATGCCGTATTCTACTTTGCAGAGAAGGCAGGATCTCTCGGTCAGGCGGCCCTTAAGGTTGCCGACGGCATCAAGGGTCTTATCGCTCGCATTAAGGGTAAGCAGGATGAGATCAAGGAAAGAAAGAGAATCCAGAAGGAAGAAGAGGATCAGCATCAGAGAGAGCTCTCCAGCCAGGAGCTGATCGACGACGAGTTCTTCAAGGCTAAGGGCGAGGCATCCGAAATCAAGATCAAGAAGCTTGGTATTGAGGAAAATGCCAGCACTCACGGTCTCTCTCCCCTGGTTGACCCTGCAAAGCGTATTGTAGAGGAGCCCGAGCCCGAGATCGTAACCGAGCCCGAGCGAAGACGCAGAAGAAGTGACAAGCCTCTCGACTTAAGCTATGGTATTGAGGAGGAGCCCGAGACCGTAGAGGAGCCTGCTCCCGAGGAAAAACCCGAGGAGCCTAAGTTCAACAACGCATTCTTCGGTCTTGACGACAAGGCTGATAACGTATTTACCAACAGCTTTGATCCCTTTGACTTTGCTACCAGCGAAAAGGCGGCGGCAAAGTATGCAAGCAGAGTTTCCACTAAGTCTGCCATCGCCGAGGAACTTGACGATATGACTATCGCCGAGATGAAGGCCGATCACGAGCCCACCGAGCGTGAGAGACGTATGATGGAGCTTGAGCGAAAGAAAAAGGAGTGGATGAATAAGAACAGAAGACCCGAGCCCACCCCTGCTCCCGCTCCCGTTCAGCCCGAGCCTGCTCCTGCGCCTATCCCTACCCCCGCACCTGCTCCTGCTCCCGCACCTATTACCACACCTACCGTTACTCCCGAGCCTATAACCCATCACGCAGAGCCTGCTTCAAGCGGCGTGTCGGCTTACAGCTCTTATTCCAACACAAAAACAACCTATCATCAGCCTATCAAGACTGTTGAATTTACTATTACCAAGGAGCCTAAAGATACTCCTGCCGCTCCCGTTGAGAGTGGAGCGGTAAGCTACACAGTGGACAAGTCTGCTCACAGCGAGGAGGCTGCCGAGGACGTGGCTATCCTTATTTCCCAAAGAATTGCCAAGAGCAATCCCGCTTATGCAAGAAGCGCAAACGATCTCAAGACCTATACCAAGGTTGTGTCCGACGAGGACGATGAGCTTTACCGTCAGCTTCAGGGCATTAATGCGCCTGCAGAGCCTATCGCAGAGAATGCAGAATGCAGAATGCAGAATGCAGAATTGAATGCAGAATCGGTTGAAGCTGTAATTGATGACGATGATGCGCTTGTGCTTACAGATGAGGTAAGCGAGCCTGTGGAAGAGGCAGAGCCCGAGGCAGAGGAGCCTGTAGTTCTTGAGAGCGCAGAGCCTGCTATGGCACCTGCGGAGGAGCCCGTAGTGGAGCCCACAGCTTCCGAGGAGCCTGTTATTCCCGAGCCTGTTGAGTTCACCGTCGGCAATCCCGACGCTATCGTTGAGCCCTCTGCTCAGTCCACCTATCAGCGTGCGGCAAACTTCGTTTCCGCTATGGTAAACGAGCCCGAGGCTACCCCCGAGTTCAAGCCCTACGCAGCGCCCGTTACACCCGTCCAGCCTGTGGCAAGTGAGGATGCAACACTTCGTGTTGAACGCAGTATGCTCTCCCCTACCCCCGAGGCAGCTCCTGCTGAAGCACCTGTTGCTCCTGCTGTGCCCGCTACACCTGTTTCTCCTGCTGTGCCTGTCGCTCCCGCCTCTCCCATAGTGACTACCGAGCCCGTGGTTGTGGCTGAATCGCTCTTTACCGTTATCGACGAGGGCGAGGAGGAGAAGGATGAGCCTGTATCCGAGGAGCCTAAGGAAGAAAATGCCGTTGAGATCAGCTTCGGTGACGAGGAGGACTCCGATTCTGACGAGGACATCGAGGACGAGGACGTAACCGATGAGGAGGATGATGAGGACGAGGACGTAATCGATGAGGAGCCCGAGGAGGACTCCGAGGATGAGGAGATTCCCCCCGAGGAGCAGAATCCCGACGTTATCGAGATGCGCAAGATGTTCCCCTTTCTTGCTCCCCTGAATGAGCAGCAGCCTGCGGCAAAGCCTCAGGCAGAGGTTCGTGACGAGATAAATATTGCTGCACAGATCGAGGAGGACGACGTTCCCTTCGACGAGCCTGTTCAGGTAAGGATGCCTGCTACCGGCCTTGTTCCCGCAGATGAAAAGAAAAAGGAAAAGAAAAACAAAAAGCCCGATTACTCGGACTACAAGTTCCCTCCCCTTGACTTCCTTGCAAAGGAGGAGTCGGCATACGACGAGAATATTCAGGCTGAGATTCAGGAAAACGCAGACAAGCTTATCGAAACGCTGGCATCCTTTGGCGTTACCGCATCCATCAAGGGTGTGGACAGAGGTCCCAGAATCACCAGATACGAGGTCGTTCCCGCAAAGGGCGTTAAGGTAAGCCAGATCATGAACCTTCAGGACGATATTGCCCTTAACCTTGCGGCAGGCTCTATCAGAATGGAGGCGCCCATTCCCGGTAAGTCGGCGGTGGGTATTGAGATCCCAAACAAGAAATCCAGCATTGTAAGACTTCGTGATCTGCTTGAAACACCCGATTTTGAAAGCTCCAAGTCCAAGACCTTCGTTTGTATCGGCCGTGACGTTGCAGGTCAGCCTGTATTCGGCGATCTTGCGAAGATGCCTCACCTTCTTATCGCCGGTGCAACCGGTATGGGTAAGTCGGTATGTATCAACTCGCTGCTTATCAGCGTGCTTTACAAGGCAAGACCCGACGAGGTCAAGCTTATTATGATCGACCCCAAGCAGGTTGAGTTTACTATGTATAACGGCATTCCTCACCTTCTCGTTCCCGTTGTGTCCGACGCAAAACAGGCGGCCGGTGCGCTTATGTGGGCTGTTGAGGAGATGGAGCGCAGATATAACCTTCTTAACGCTCTTTACGTAAGAAGCGTTGACGCATATAATGATAAGGTTACTGCGGATCCCTCTCTCGGTGAGTTCCTGCCCAAGATCATTATTGTAATCGACGAGTTCGCAGACCTTATGCTTCAGGTTAAGGATCCTGTTGAACAGCTTGTTACCCGAATTGCACAGAAGGCGAGAGCCGCAGGTATTCACCTGGTTATCGGTACTCAGCGTCCCTCTGTAAACGTAATCACCGGTGTTATCAAGGCTAACGTTCCCTCACGTATCTCCTGTAAGGTAATGTCCAACGTGGACTCCAAGACCGTACTTGACTCCGCAGGCGCAGAAAAGCTGCTGGACAAGGGTGACTCGCTCTACGCTCCTGCAGGCTCGCCCAAGCCCCACAGACTTCAGTGTGCATTCGTTGCTGACGGCGAGGTTGAGAATATTATGAAGTATCTCCAGCAGTTCAGCGACGGCAACTCCTACGACTCTACCGTTATGGAGGATATCGAGCGTGCGGCGGCTAAGTGCTCCAAGAAGGGTGGCGGAAGTGACCGTGACGATTCTGATTCCGATTCGGGCAGCGGTGAGGGCTACCTCAACGACAGACAGTTCCTCGATGCAGTTGAGGTTGCTGTAAACACCCGTAAGATCTCCACCTCTCTTATTCAGAGAAAGCTTTCTATCGGCTACGGCAAGGCCGCCAAGTTCATAGATATAATGGAGGATATGGGTATCGTAGGCGAGGCAAACGGCCAGAGGCCCCGTGAAGTATTACTTACTCCTGATGAGTGGCGTGAAAAGCTTGCGAGAGCTACTCTCGATTAATAACGTTTTTTTTCGGGGCTCCTCATCCACCGCCTGTGGCGGTCCCCCTTCCCCAATAGGGAAGGCTGACGTGAAGTATTACTTACTCCCGACGAGTGGAGAGAAAAGCTTGCGAGAGCTACTCTTGACTAATACAAAAACTGCAAATTAAAAACTAAGGAATTCGTGCCGTAGAAATATGGCACGAATTTCAAAATACGAAGATAAACAAAGGAGGCAGGTTATGATAATTGTACTTTTAGCTGATGGCTTTGAAGAAATAGAAGCGCTTACCCCGGTTGACATTCTGCGACGTGCAGGGCTTAACGTCAAGACGGTTGGAATAAGCGGCAGAGCGCCCACGGGTGCTCACGGTATCAGCGTGATTTGTGACACTACCCCGGAGGATATAGATCTCTCGGCGGTGACTATGGCAATATTCCCCGGCGGAATGCCCGGCGCAACAAATCTCGACGCCTCTCCCTTTACAAACAAGGTTATCGATGCCGTCACCAAGAATGGCGGACGTCTTGCGGCTATCTGCGCCGCACCTCTCGTATTCGGCAGACGTGGTCTGCTTCAGGGCAAAAGAGCTACCTGCTATCCCGGCTTTGAAAAGGAGCTTAGGGGCGCTACGGTAGTATCCGAGCCTGTTGTAACAGACGGAAATATCACCACGGCATGCGGAATGGAGGTTGCCCTTCCCTTCGCAAAGGAGCTGGAGGGTCTTGCCCTTGCAGATAAAAAATAATTTTGAAAGAGAATGATATGGTACTTCAACCCAAACAGCGTAATATAGCCTACAGATGTCCCGACTGCGGCAGTGCGGTAATGGGAATAGTAGGTAAATTTGCCCTCTCGGCAAATATGCTCAGGCTAAAATGCTCCTGCGGAAGCGAGCATACCCTTGATATCACCCTAAGCGGTGGCAAGGTTAGGCTCTCTGTTCCCTGCCTTTTCTGTCGCCAGAACCACTCCTACGTGGTAAGCGAGGCGATTTTCTTTGAAAGCGAGCGCTTCTTACTTAACTGTCCTTATTCCAATATGGATATTGCCTTTATCGGCGACGAGGACACCGTAAGCCAGGAGCTCTCACGCACAGAGGCAGAGCTTAATATGCTTATGAAAAATCTGGAGGCAGAGGAGCTTGCCGATATACAGCCCCAGGAGATGAGCGACGAGGAGATACTCCCCGACCCTGCGGTTTACGACACTCTTCGCTTTATTATAAAGGATCTCGAGGAGGAGGGCAGGCTTCACTGCCCCTGCTCTGAGGGTCCCTACGACCTGCGATTTACCGCAGGTGGCATGCAGGTATGGTGCGAGAGCTGTGGCGCAACCCACGACTTCCCCGTAACCTCACCTACTCTTGCCGAGGAATATCTGTCACTTGATGAGCTGACCCTGAAATAAAGCCTTAAAGCAGGCCGTAATACTTCAGTATTCCACGGTAGATGCCCGTGGCGAAGAGATAGGGCGAATTGGCCAGCAGATCCGCATCATAGGGGTTGCTGATAAAGCCCATCTCCACAAGGACGGCAGGCATAGTGGTTTTCTTTAAGACGTAAAGACCGGGGCGGTATACTATTCCTCTGTTGCGAAGGCCTGTGGTCAGCGTCAGCTGCTCCAGGATGTTAGTGGCAAGGTTGTTTGCCACGGTGGAGGAAGAGCTGTATACCAGAGCCTCGTTGCCTGTGGCATTTGAATTGTCGGATGCGTTGTTGTGCAGAGAAATAAAAATATCGGCAGGCCAGGAATTTGCCTGTTTTACCCTTTCCACAAGGCTTGTGGAATTATTGGTGCCAAGCACCGTTTCGGGCGTGGGACGTGAAAGACGGGGCGTAAACTCCGGGTTGGTGCGCAGAAGGTTGTAGAGCCGTCTGCCTATCTCGTAAGTTATGTCCTGCTCAAAGTAGCCGTTTCCCTCTGCTCCGGTGTTATAGCCCGAGGGGTTATGTCCTTGGTCAATGTATATTTTTATTGGCATAAAAACCTCCCTAGGTTTAATTTAAATCTTAAGTCAGATTTCCTTTTTAGTTTATGCAAAGGAACATAATTTTGTTATGAGTGAAATGAGAAGAATGCTCAGCTACGTCAGGCGGGCAGTAGACGATTATGAGATGATCGAGGAGGGCGACAGGATCGCCGTAGGCATCTCGGGCGGCAAGGATTCGCTCTGCCTTTTAGAGACGCTTGCAGAGATGCGCCGCTTTTATCCAAAGAAATACGAGATCGTTGCCATAACCGTAGATATGGGCTTCGAAGGCAGTGATTATTCTCAGATTGAGGAGTTCTGCCGCAGAATAAATGTCAAATATGTTATAGAACGCACCGATATTGCTAAGATCGTTTTCGACATTCGCAAGGAG
This sequence comes from Eubacteriales bacterium, assembly GCA_045536065.1. Classification (GTDB taxonomy): domain Bacteria; phylum Bacillota; class Clostridia; order Oscillospirales; family CAG-272; genus UBA1740. The sequence goes on from JAZSMV010000027.1 coordinate 7,086, forward strand.
CCGAACCCCTGCTCGCTATGTGCGAAGCTTCGCCGTGGCTCGCTTCATTCGGCGGCGCAGGCGCAGAATTGCAACAAGGTTGCTCTCGGTCATCACTTCGACGATGCGGTAGAGACCTTTATGATGAATATGTTCTTTGAGGGTAGGCTTGGCTGCTTTTCGCCCAAGTCATATCTGTCAAACAGAAGGCTGGGGCTTATCCGTCCCCTGCTCTACGCAACCGAGAAGGACGTGCAATATTTTGCAGGCAGGAGAAGGCTGCCTGTGGTAAAGAGCCTCTGTCCCGAGGATCACGCCACCGAGCGAGAGAAAATGAAAAAGCTCCTCTCGGAGCTTGAAAGAAATAACAAGGGTCTGCGTCATCGCATATTCAACGCAATGTGCAAGGGCGAGATCGACGGCTTTAAGATCATCGAGCCAAAGCCCAGAGAAAAGACAAAAAAAGCGACCGATTAACCCGGTCGCTTTTCTCATTTAAAAAACTAAATTAAATCTTGTTAACCACGATAACTGCTACGCCGTCCTCGAAGTAAACGTATCCTTCGCTGATCTGCTCGTATCCATCGGGAAGAGAGGTAAGAGCAGCCTTGTAGCCCTTTTCTTCAGCGGTATAGAACGCCTCGCCACTCTCATCGGTGGTTACGGGAATAAGACAAATACCCTCGTTCTCGGACTCGCACATCTGAACCTTTGCGCCTACTACTGCATCGCCATTCTGGTCTACTACACGGATAGTATACTTAGTACCCGCCTGAGCCTTCTTGGTAAGTACAATGCTAAGGTTGCCGTTTGCATCAAAGCTCTGCTCTACGCCGAGCTTGTCGTACTCATAGCCTGTGGGAGCATTATTAACGGTAGCGGTGATCTGCTTTGCGGTGGTATAGGTGATCTTGCCCTCATTGTCGCTGGGGAAAGGCATACCGTTGATGAAAACGATGGCATCCTTAACGGGATTGCCGCTGTCGTCGGTTACGGTTACTGTATAGGTGGTCTTCTCGGGAGTCTGAGTGCCGCCTGTTTCATCGCCGCCGTCGGTATCGTCACCGCAGGAGATAAGGCAGAGCGACATGGACATCATCATCGCAAGAGCCAGGATCAAGCATATAATTCTTTTCATATTATTCCTCCGAAATTTTTATCGAGTATATTATATCATAAGCTTTTCTTTTTTTCAAGTAGATTCGATAATTTATAAAAATTTGGCTCACGGAGTGGATTTTGGCGATTTTTCACAAAATCAATGAAAAAATTTTTATTTTCCTCATTCGAGAAAAAGGGAGATTTCGGGAGCTTTTGGGAGAAAAAACGAGCGCTCGTTTTCTAAATTAATTTTCTTTAAAAAAGTTTCAAAAAAGCATTGACAATTCACGTTTGCTATGCTATAATAAACAAGCTTGAAAAAAGTATCAAAAATTTGGAGGAATATTAAAATGTCAACTTTTATGGCAAACGCTAACAACATCGAGCGTAAGTGGTACGTTATCGATGCAGCAGGCAAGCCCCTTGGCAGAACTGCTGTTAAGGCTGCGAACATCCTTCGTGGCAAGCACAGACCCGAATTCACTCCTCACGCTGACTGCGGCGAGTTCGTTATCATCATCAATGCTGATAAGGCTGTTCTCACCGGTAAGAAGCTTGAGCAGAAGTACTACCGTCATCATTCCGGTTACATCGGCGGTCTTAAGGAAGTTCAGTACAAGACCCTTATGGCAAACCGTCCCGAGAAGGCTATGGAGCTTGCAGTTAAGGGAATGCTTCCCCACAACTCTATCGGCGCTAAGTCCTTCACTCGCCTTCACGTTTACGCAGGCGCAGAACACAAGCAGCAGGCTCAGCAGCCTATTGCTATCGACTAATAAGGGAGGTAAGTGAGAATGTATACAAGTGCTAAGCCCTATTTCTACGGAACAGGCAGAAGAAAGAAGTCCGTTGCTAGAGTTCGTCTCTATCCCGGTACCGGTGCGGTTACCATCAACGGCAGAGATATCAGCGATTACTTTGGTCTTGACACCATGAAGCTTATCGTTAACCAGCCCTTCGGCGTTACCGATACCGTTGGCAAGTTCGACGTTGTTGTAAACGTTAACGGCGGTGGCTTCTCCGGTCAGGCAGGTGCCATTCGTCACGGCGTTGCTCGTGCACTCCTTTCTGCAGATGAGAACTACAAGCCCCTTCTCAAGAAGGCCGGCTTCCTCACCAGAGATCCTCGTATGAAGGAAAGAAAGAAGTACGGACTCAAGGGCGCAAGACGTGCTCCTCAGTTCAGCAAGAGATAAGAAAAAGACACCCACAGTGTATTTTATTTGGCATCCATCAATTTTGGTGGATGCCTTCTCTTTTTTTTGCGTTTATGTGGGTGTCGTTTTCTTATCTCGTTGAACTGAGGTTGACAAAGGTCAAGCCTTTGTCATTCGGACTAAAAACAACACTCAGTTGTTTTTACGGCTTTGCCGCCGTCCTCACAGTTCACGAAGAGATAAATAGAAAGTTCAGAAGAGATAAATATATTGACAAAGAAATACAACTATGATAAAATTAGGTAAAGAACGTAATAATCGTGCGACCTAGAAGCCACATATATAATCAATTAAGGAGATGATACTATGAAACACATTAAGATAATTGCAGTAACCTTGATTTTTGTATTGATTGCTATGTCTCTTTCAAGTTGTATAACATTACATCACAAATTTGACAATATAGATACAACAAACGTTACGAGTATTGAAATATACGATTTGAGAGACGAATATTCTCACAGTGTAGGGTTCTACGAGCTGATGGATCCTGTCTATACCCTATCCCCCGAACAGCATGCCGATTTCCTCGATACCCTGACGAACCTAGAATTTACCACAATACTTATTGTTATTGCCGCAAATGATCCATATCTTCACTACGCCAATACAATGACAGTTAAAATCAATCATTCAAACGGAACTTTTGAGACAGTATCACAATACGGCTATGCTGAGCAATATGACCCCAATGAAGATGGTGTTGATGCTTGGGATTATGGAAGCTGCAATTCTTCCGAATGGGAGCTTTTAATAAAAAGCGTTGTACCTCAGGAAATATACGATTCTGAGCCAAATGATCCCTACGGAACATTCTCTTATAATGAGGCTCTATCCTCTGCTATCGCAAGCGGCAGCAATGTCAGAACTTCGGGCTTCGTTGACGGCAAAGGACTAGACTACTCAAGCTATTCGGGAGAGCCGTTATCTTGGTATGATGTTGAAGATATACTTATGAAGGCAAAAACTGAATGCACGATAGAATACGAGCATGCAAGACTGTATATTGACAGAGAGGAATATGTTTACTGCATTGAATTTATGGGCAAAAGCGAAAAAGAATGCATCTACATAAATAGAAGCTTGGCTACGATACTCGCAGTGAAAAATCCAATAACAGACGTTGACGCAGAGAATGGCATAAATTAAAATTCAATTTTTCGAGCTGAATAGGCGTTGAATGTTGATGTGATTTTGGTGCGAATTTGGTGTAACACTTTATCTTAGCGTACTCACGATAATCAAACTAAGCGAGTCGACAAGCAGGCTTGTCAGCGAGCGAGTGCAGATTGCTCTGCGAACGTTTTGCAATGAGCAAAACAAAGTGCGTAGCACCATATCGCAAGATATGAAGTTCGCATAGGGTATTTACTTTTCACCGTTTTTATGGTATAATACAATTAATAGATAAACTTGAATTTGACAAGGAGATTTCACTATGAAATCAAAATGGAAAGATGCACCCTTATCACATAAGATTGTAACGATAATATCTATACTCACAAGTCTATCCGTTGTTGTTTTTGCGGTATTACAGGTGTTTGATATCTGGAATCAAGCAATCAATATTTGTGTTCCTTTAATGGGTATAACATTGCTTTGCCAAGCATACATCCAATGGAATGTCAGCCGTAAGGTAGCATATTTCAGTATTGGATCAGCTGTCTTTGTTTTTATATGTGCAATCGTTGTATTTTTTATCAAGTAATAGGCACAGTGGGTTACAAATTCCAATTTGTCGAGCTGAATAGGCGTTGAATGTTGGTATAATTTTGATGCGAATTTGGTGTAACACTTTATCTTAGCGTACTCACGATAATCAAACTAAGCGAGTCGACAAGCCTGCTTGTCAGTGAGCAAGTGCAGATTGCCCCGCAAGTGTTTTGCGAATAGCAAAACAAAGTGCGTGGCACCACCTCGCAAGAGGTGTAACTCGCAGGGAGCACAATCACACTATTAACGATATCAAACGGCGGTCTTAAAACTCGAAGAGATAATTCGCCGGAATTTATATACAAGGCTCTGTGACTTCACAGGGCTTTGTTTTTTTGCTCATTGGGGGATTATCTCGCTCGAACTGAGGTTGACCAAATTCATACCAAAATGTAATTCAAAAGTTACCTAACTCTGACCTAAACGTTTTTTGGGTGTTTTTTACATTTTTATTGACAAAACCTATAAAGTATGGTATTATGAAGGTGCTACACAATTCTATATTTTCGAGATGGCGTACGTTGGTAAAAACGTAGGCTTTGCTTGTCATATCCATCTCGATGTGAAATTGTGTAGCAACAATGAGCGAGGTCGCGTTTTTCGGTGCGTGGCTTCGGCTGCGCACTTTTATTTTTTTACCGTACAACTTTTTTATTTTGAAAGGAGACTGATAATGAAAAAAACTATTTGCCTGGCCTTGGTTATTCTGACCTTTGCTTTTTGCCTTACGGCATGTAATTTCACCGTAAATAGTTTAAAAGACAAGGCGGAGTCTACGCCAAAGGTTGAGAAAATGCTGACCGCCTTAACAAGCGGTAACTCTTCTGAGGCTAAAGCGTTGTTGCATCCCAATGCTAACGCGGATGCAGGAAACGCAATAAACCAAATGATAGGATATCTTAACGGAAGAAGCGTTAGCTCTACCGAGCTTACCAGCGTCAACTTTTCCTCCTCGGTCGGAACAAACGGTAATGTGAAGCAGGAGCAGGCTACATATAAGGTTTCTCTAGACGGTACTGAAACGATATACATTACTGCAGTTTATTTAACGAATAATGCCGGAAGCGGATTTATCTCCTTCCAGCTTGTGCTGGGAGTAGTTTAGTATCTGATCGATAAACTTAAATTTGACAAAGGAGTGTAGTTGTATGAAGAAATTAAATACTTTCTTAAACGGCGTGATGGCTGCTTTCTTGGGTACATTTATTGGATGCGGAATTTATGAAGTTTGGAAATTCAAAACTCATCCCGAGTTATATGCCCCACAATCGGCTCCGTGGTATACGAATATATTGTTTTATGGTGTGATTACTCTTATCGCGTTACTCGTTTGTATTGTGATAAAATCAATCATTAAACGCAAGAATTAAGAAGAAACTGACAAATTCCAATTTGTCGAACTGAATAGGCGTTGAATGTTGGTGTAATTTTGGTGCAAGATGGAAAGCGTTTTGGCGGATAATAAAGAAATCTTAGAACTTGCACAAAAGCACAAGGCGAACTGTATTCTTATTGAAGACGAATACGAAATCAACATTGATTTATAGTTTTACGAGGGAAATATGGCTAGCAGTAAGGAATACGTTGAATTTGTTTTAGAGATGTGCAGCGGGTTGTCTGCACGTGCTATGATGGGTGAGTACGTTCTGTACTACGGCGGAAAGGTGGTTGGCGGTGTTTACGATAACCGACTGCTTGTAAAGCCTGTGCCGTCGGCGGTGGCAATGCTGCCCGATGCGCCGAGGGAGGTTCCCTATGAGGGAGCAAAGGAAATGCTTCTTATTGAGGACGTGGAGAACAGTGCCCTGCTCTGCGAGCTGTTTGATAAAATGTTTGAGGAGCTGCCCGAGGCGAAGAAAAAACAAACAAGCAAAATAAAAAATATCCAACAAGGAAAGGTAAATAAAATGGCAAAGAAAAAGAGATTTATCAAAACATACAGTCAGGATATGGGATCTACCATTATTCTGGTTGACAGAGAGACCGGCGTTAACTACATATTCTCATCCAGTGGTTATGCGGGCGGTATGACCGTTCTGCTCGGCAAGGACGGAAAGCCTGTTATCACACCTGTTCCGGAGGAATAATCGGTTTTGAATTATAAAAGGGAGGCTCAGGCTTCCCTTTTTGCTTTAGCTTTAGAAAAAACACTCTTTTATATTTACTTTTATTTTTGGGTGTGGTATAATCAAAGAAATAAACTGTTTTATTTGCGAGGCAAGGCTATATGAATGCTGAGTTTAGGATAAATGGCTTGGTGCTTGAAAGCGAAAGGCTGATACTGCGGCCCTTCTGCCCCGAGGATCTTGATGATCTTTATGCATACGCATCCGTCGAGGGTGTGGGCGAGATGGCAGGCTGGCGGCATCACGAAAGCAAGGAAGAAAGCGAGAGGATCCTTCGGATGTTTATTGACGAGGATAAGGTTTTCGCCCTTGTTTTAAAGGAAAGCGGCAGAGTTATCGGCTCGCTGGGTGTGGAAAAATACGGTCTTGAGGACAAGCTTACCGAGTTCGACGGCTATCTCGGTCGTGAGATCGGCTACGTGCTGTCAAAGGAATATTGGGGCATAGGTCTTATACCCGAGGCGGTCAGGACGGTTATTAATTATCTGTTTAACGTTACCGATCTTGACTTTCTGACCTGTGGGTATTACGACTTTAACTCTCAGTCAAGGAAAGTGCAGGAGAAGTGCGGCTTTAAGCCCTATCGCCGACTGAAAATGGAAACGGGTTTGGGAACTACCGAAAGCGGTGTTCTCAATCTGCTTATAAATCCTAAGAAGGAGATAAAATTTATTTTTTCTCACCCCGAGACGCTGATATATCAGGAGAGATGAAAAATGAAAAGAGAAATAGATGAGCTTTTAGGTAAATTCTCACCCGAGATCAAAGAGCTTTATATAAGGCTAAGAGATATAATTTATAGTGTAGCAGAGCCTGACGAGGAGCTGTGGGCGAGGCTGCCGAGCTATTACGCAGGCGAAAAATTCGTAAGGCTTATTCCCTTTAAGGATCATATAAATATTGAAGCCTCGGCGATAAAGAATCACGCAGAGGAGCTTGTGGGCTACAAGGTCACTCCAAAGGGAATGCTACAGATTTTTGTTGGACAGGATATTCCCGAGGAGACTTTAAAAAGGATCTTTAAGGAAACGCTTGATAAGGAGCTTTATCTTTCCCTGCTCGACGAGGAATGGCCTTTTGAATATACCGATCACGACAGAAATATTGTAAGAGCTATCGTCTATGACGACGAGGGATATTTTTACTTTGTAAGGGCCGACCGTGACGACGATTTCGGCAAGGCTAAGGTTATTGAGACCTCGGGCGGCGGAGTTGAGGGAAACGAGGATCTTTATGAGGCGATAAAGCGTGAGCTCAAGGAGGAGCTTGGCGCTACCGTTGAGGTGGTGTGCAAAATAGGTGTGGTGGATGATTACTACAACCTGATTCACAGACATAACATCAACAATTTCTATCTCTGCCGAGCTATAAGCTTCGGTGAAAAGCATCTGACTGAGGATGAGATAGACTACTTCCACCTCTCTACCCTGAAGCTTCGCTTTGAGGAGGCTGTATGCGAGTACGAAGGTAATAAAAGCTCAAGGCTGGGCAGAATAATCAGAGCAAGAGAGCTGCCTGTACTTCTGCGGGCGAAGGAAATTCTTGACAAGGAGACTAAAAAATGACAATAAACGAATATCAGGAGCTGGCAATGAGAACTGTCAACCCCGAGCTTGACAAAAATCAGATGCTTATCAACAGCGTTATGGGTCTGTGCGGTGAGTCGGGCGAGGCTATTGATATAGTTAAGAAGTGGTATGCCCACGGTCACGAGCTTGACAGAGAGCATTTAAAGAAGGAGCTTGGCGACATTGCCTGGTATCTTGCCGAGGCTGTGACCGCCCTTGATTTAAAGCTTGAGGACGTTCTTGAGGCTAATATTGAGAAGTTAAAGAAGCGATATCCTGAAGGATTTGAAACTCAAAAATCGGTTGAGAGAGCCGAGGGAGATGTGTAATTTCCCCTGTTTTTGTAAATATTAGCGTACATTTTCAAGGTTTTTAATGCACCGCTGGTTGAATTTATCCCCACTCAACCAACGGTGTGTTTACTTTTGTGGACTTGTTGGATATACTTAAGGCGTAGGCTGATGAAAGGAGAATTCAGTATGGATCAAGTGAAAATAGGAAAGTTTATTGCCGAGCGCAGACGACAGATAGGTCTGACCCAGATGCAGCTTGGCGAGATGCTCGGAATTACCGACCGAGCAGTATCAAAATGGGAGAGAGGAAGATCGCTTCCCGACTCCTCTATTATGCTGGAGCTGTGCAGGATCCTTAAGATCAGCGTAAACGATTTACTTAGTGGGGAGGTAATTACAGTGGATAATTACAATGAAAAATCAGAGAAAAATCTGCTTGATATAGTAAAGCAGAAGGAGGCATCCGACAAAATGCTGCTTCGCATTGAGATTATTATGGGCTTTGTCTGTATCGGATTAATGCTTGCGTTATGTATATTCGCTGCCTACGTGGAAATGGAGGAGTGGATGAGAATTGCGCTTATTATTATCGGATTTGTGCCTGTTATCGTGGCGACGCCCTTTATGATCAAGATCGAGCAGACGGCGGGCTATTACGTATGTGGAGAGTGCGGTCACAAGCATATTCCCTCTTACAGCAGCGTGTTTATGTCCATGCACTACGGCAGAACCAGATATATGAAATGCCCGAAGTGTGAAAAACATTCCTGGCAGAGAAAGGTTATTTCGAAGGATTGATCGGATTGTTTTTTTGAGGTAAAATATGAAGGCTTTCATTAAATCATATTGGAAAACGCTTTTGTTCTTCGGGTTAGTAGGTCTTGTAGGCGGTTTTTTCACAGGAATTTACCTGCTTGACAGCTATCCTGCGGATATAAAGCAGCAGCTTATTGATGAGCTGAACAAAAGCGGACTTGGTGTATTTCCACCGCATATAGTTTTAGCTGTCGTTTCGGCAATACAAGCTACTATTTACGGTGTTGTGCTCGGTGCAATCGGCATTTGGCTCGGTAAGAAAACAGGACTTTGGAAGGATGAGCGGACTATAACCAAAAGGCCGTTGTTGATTTCTATTATAGTTTCTGTGCTTGGCGGCCTTGCGATGATTTTACCCGATATGCTGTTCTTTGGGAAGTGTTCGGATGCAATTATGGACTCCTATGCCACAAAGCCCACAATTCCCTACATACTGGCAACGGTAACGTACGGCGCAGTGATAGAGGAAGTGATGCTCAGACTTTTCTGGCTGTCGCTGATCGCATTTGCTCTTCATAAGCTCTTTGGTAGGAAAAATGAAGCACCGACGGTGGCGATTCTGATAATCGCAAACCTGATTGCAGCAATTTTATTCGCCGCAGGTCATCTGCCTGCAACCGAACAAATGTTAGGTTTGACACCGATGCTTGTCTTCAGATGCTTCCTTTTAAACGGGGGCTTCGGTCTTATGTTTGGCTGGTTATACAGAAAATACGGCTTGCGATACGCTATGATCGCTCACGGCGGATGCCATATCGTATCAAAGCTGATTTGGATTTTGTTTATATAAATTTCTTAAAAGGGTAGAGTTTTTTTCTCTACCTTTTTATATTTAAAAAGTATAATGGCGCTACTTTACATTCCTCTGTCTATGTGGTATAATTAGTTAAAGATTATTTAGCCACCAATAACCTAAAGCGAACACGCCTGAAGCCATATAAATCTGTGCTTTTCGCAAAATTCTCGCTTGCAAAGTCCACACTTTGCTTCACTCAAATTCCGCAAAAATCATCAAATTTCTATTG